>JBOHKF010000436.1:0-3794 GCA_050729015.1 Rhizomicrobium sp.
CCCTGACCGGTTATCTGATCGCCACCGCTGGCGAGGACGCAAGGCGCGTCGTCGAGGACGCCGAGATCATGCGGCTCGCGCGAGAGGATCAAATCCGCTTCGCCGAGGCGCTGAGCAATCCGCCCAAGCCGAACGAGCGGCTGATCCGCGCCGCGAAGCGTCATGCCGAGCTGATCGAACGCCGGTGAGTATTCGCTTCGCCATCGAGCCGCTGGCGAAGGCGCACAAGCGGGCGGATTTCACCTGCGGCAACGACCGGATCGACAGCTACTTCCGCGAGACCGTCTCGCAGGACGTGAAGCGCAAATACGCCACCTGTTTCGTCGCCAGGGAGATCGCGACGGATCGGGTGGCGGGCTTCTACACCCTTTCATCCAGCAACGTCCCCTTGAACGAAGTCCCCGAACCGCTGGCGAAGAAGCTGCCGCGCTATCCGACCGTTCCGGCGGTACTGATCGGCTGGCTTGCCCGGCAGGGCGACTACGCCGGGCAAGGGCTTGGAGAAGCCTTGCTGTTCGATGCCATCAAGACCGTGGCCACCGCGCCCATTGGGGCGCACGCCGTCTTCGCCGACGCTGTCGATGACAAGGCGGCGGCCTTCTATGCGGCCTTCGGCTTCACGGCGTTGATCCGGCGACCGCGCGTGCTCTATCTGCCGGCGGCGACGGCGCTGAGCCTGTTATCGCCATGACGTGCGCCGCCCTCGAATCTACGCCAGGCCGGCGCGCCAGATGATGTCCAATTTATCTATCACGGGGCTGCGCTCAATGCGCCTGCGCATCGGTGACGTAGAGCTTCTGCTGGAGATAGGCGATGTAGAGATGGAAGTGGGACAGCACGTCATTGCCCAGCACCAGCGAGGCGAAATCGTTTCCCAGAAAGTTGCGTCCGTCGATCAATTCCATCTTTGGGTTGGGGATCGTCACCCCACCCAAGATCAAGGTCTTGAATGTGTAGATATAGGCATTAACCGGTCGGCGCCAAGCGGTGCCTGACACCGGATTTGTCGCTTTGACATCGGGGCTGTTCGGCGCGAGGCCGAACATGCGGTTCGCGTCTCGCATGCCGAGTACGGATATGCCGGCCCCCGTATCGAGGATGGCATCGGTGTTCTGGCCATCGAGCGTCACGGGCACCCGCACGTGCCCGCTCCTGGTGAGGGTGAAAGGAATGGTGGTGTATGCGCCGGCCCAGTATACCGCATGGTCAGAGCAAGGATGGGGCTTGAACAGACTGAATATCTTGCGGCCGAAATCGAATTCCGCGTCGTAGTGGCCCAAGATGTCGGGACCGATCAGGCCGTCAACACCGGGGAAGGCCACCATCTCCGGGATGTAGACGCCATGCAACTCAAGGTCGCCGATCCGTAAATTGTCCAGATGAACATTGCCCTCACTGATCCACGCTCCGCCGATTGCGGGGATAATGGCGCCGAGCCTCGCGGAGTAAGGCAGACCCAACCGGCCGACGCCTGCCTTGGTGAGGCTGGAACCATACCCGCCGGTGTCGACACCCAGCGTCAAGTCTTTGCCGTTTGCCGAAGCAGGTATGACGACATGACCGGTTTTCAACATCATCGGCAGTTGGGCCACGCGCACAAGCTTGCAGTCCGATGGCCAATTATTCCGCCCCTCGGCATGAACGACATTTTGAGGTGAGACATCGGATTGCGATGCTGTCTGCGCTTGTGCGCCAGTACACAAAAGCGCGGCAATCGCTAGAGCCGCGTACCCCTTCATTAGCCCTCGTCCCGGCAACGCCAGCCATTATCGCTATTTCGCGAGGCGATACCATTCGTCTATCCCAAGAGTCTCGATACCGGCCTGCTTAACGGGCGATCATAATTCTGCGGCGGGCGCAGAATGAACTCCGAGAATGGGTGGGTACCGAAAAGCCGGCATGCCGAGCGACGGGCGAAGGTGGGAGCTGTGGCGACTGCGCGAGGGTGCCATTACAATCCCGACCGGCTCCTGGGCGGATGCCCGGAGCGGACCCGGTAGACACCGTCACGCAGAGTCAATGGCGCGCCCGGAGAGATTCGAACTCCCGGCCCTCAGATTCGTAGTCTGATGCTCTATCCAGCTGAGCTACGGGCGCGTTTTCCTTGCCGGCGAAGGCGGCAGAACCTATTGAGGCGTCCTGAGGATGGCAAGCAGAACCGCCTTCCTGTGCCAGGTTGGCACTTTATCCTTCCGGAAGATCCCGCTCGTCGCCCTGTTCGCCTTGTCCAACGCACTGTGCAAAAGGCAAAATACCCCCTTCATCGGCCCTTGTCCGCCCCGTTCCCCCCCGGTAAGACTTAAGGTCTGCGTCCTTGGGTCCCGTCGAAAGGGCCCTGAGAGCGGTTGGGGTTGAATGCGCGTGGCCAGTCCCCCTTTGTCAGGGGCAGGGGCGCCGGCAGCGGAGAGCAAAATGGGCGGACATCCAGCCAAACGGCGGCTCCATCCGGGGCTTGTCGTGGCGTGCGTGCTGACGGCGGGACTGGCGTTGGCGGCCTGCTCCGATATTGACGCCATGTTCGGCGGCGAAGAGACCGCGGCGTCCGCGGCCCCTTCCGCTGAGGCAACGCCCGCTCCCGCACCCGCGCCGACGGCCACTTCTGCCGCCTCCGCGGGCGCAGCAGCGCTCACGACTCCCATCACCCCCGTCACCATCGAGCCCGGCCCGGATACCGGCACGGCCGTCAACAAGACCATCCAGTCCCTGCGTGCCCAGGTCTCGGGTCTCGAAACCAAGCTCGCCGCCAATGCCCAGCGCCTGGCCGATTTGCGCAATTCCGGCGCCTCGGCGGCCGGCGCCTATCAGGAAGCCAGAGCCCGCATCACCACCCGCCTGCAAATCGGCACCACCAAGGGCAATCCCGAGCTGGTGAGCGAATGGAACAGCGCCCAGGCCTCGCTTGACAGCCTTTCCGGCAACATCAACCGGCTGAGCGCGCTTGGGACCGATGCGGCGGCTGATTCCTCCACCGCCCATTTCGTGCTGGACCAGATTTCCTCGGCCTTCAATGTTTCGGGCGCCGTAGACGAAGATCATCGCCAGCTTTCGCTACTGGAAGACGAGACCAGCCAGACGGTGGTGCTGATCGACCGCCTCTTGAGCGAAATTTCAAGCGACGTGCAGCGCCAAACCGCCTATGTCGCCAATGAACGCGGCAATCTCACGGAGCTGGCCAGCGCCATCAAGAACGGCGAGCTTTATGGCGGAACGCCGGGCCTGGCCCGGGTCTCGACCGCCCCCTTGCAGCTTTCCTCTGCCGGGACGCCGCTGGTGGTGGTGCGCTTCGACCGTCCCAATGTGGATTACCAGCAGATCCTCTATACCGCGCTGAACCAGGCGCTTCAGGCCCGTCCCGATGCCAGCTTCGAAGTGGTCGCCGTCTCGCCCACCCGCGGCAATGCGGCATCGGTTCAACTGGCCCAGACCGCCGCGCGCCGCCATGCCCAGGACGTGTTGCGCTCCATGACCGACATGGGGGTGCCCGCTTCGCGCGTGAAGGTGGCCTCGGCCACCGATCCCGCGGCGTCCTCCAGCGAAGTACGCGTCTTCGCGCGATAGCTACGCCCCCTTCGCCGCCACCACGAACAGGCGCCGGAAGGGAAAAAGCGTGACCCCACTCTTGCGTCGGGGATAGGCCTGGTTCAGCTTTTCCCTATAGGCCGCGACGAAAGCTTCGCGTTCGACGCCGTCGAGAGCTTCGAGAAACGGCCGCAGGCCGGTGGCCCCGACCCAGCGATAGACGGCATCCTCGCCCTGAAGTACCTGCCAATATTCCGTTTGCCAGATGTCGAGGG
>JBOHKF010000437.1:0-6722 GCA_050729015.1 Rhizomicrobium sp.
GGCTTCGATCGAAGCCATCGTGGACCGGCTGATTCCCCCCGATCATCTTTCTGCCGGCGGGAAGCAGGCGGGCTGCGCGGTCTTTATCGACCGCCAGCTTGCGGGAAGCTTCGGCAAGGCGGACCGGCTCTACATGGAGGGGCCATTCGCCAAGGGCCTCCCCACGCAGGGTTATCAGGGCCGGTTCACCCCGGCAGGGCGCTATCGCGACGGACTCTCCGCGCTTAGCGCCTATTGCCGCAAGGTGCATGGCAAGAGCTTCGCCCAACTCACCGCGGAGGATCAGGATAAGCTCTTGCAGGGGCTCGAGGACGGAACCATCACTCTCGAGCTTGCGCAAGGATTGGACAGCAAGGGTTTTTTCAATCTTTTGCTCCAAAACACCATGGAGGGGTTCTTTGCCGATCCGCTTTATGGCGGCAACAAGAACATGGCCGGGTGGAAGCTGGTAGGCTTTCCCGGCGCGCGCTACGACTATCGCGACCATGTGGATAAGCACAATGTGCCTTATCCAAAGGGCCCGATCTCGATTTATGGCGAGGCCTGAATGGCGAGGCTTCTTCCCCGCAAGGACGTTGCGATCATGGGCCTGGGCTGGACCGGCTCCATCCTCGCCCAGCAACTGACCGATGCCGGTCTCGACGTGGTGGCGATCGAGCGCGGACCCTGGCGCGACACGGCCACCGACTTCAACATCGGCTATATGCCCGACGAATTGCGCTTTGCCGTGCGCAAAGATCTGTTTCTGACGCCTGCGCAGGAAGCCATGACCATGCGCAATAACCCAAGCGAAACCGCGCTTCCCATGCGCGATTACGGCTCGTTTCTGCCGGGCGTCGGTGTCGGCGGAGCGGGTGTGCATTGGAACGGTTTCGTCTGGCGGTTTTTTCCCGACAATTTCGAGCTCAAGACCCGGTTGGCACGACGCTATGGCGCCCGACGCATCGCCCATCTCCAGCTCGAAGATTGGGGGGTGAGCTACGACGAGCTCGAACATTGCTACGATGCGTTCGAATATCTTTGTGGCATTTCGGGCAAGGCCGGCAACCTCAAAGGCGTGCTCGCCGAAGGCGGCAATCCGTTCGAAGGCGAGCGCCAGCGCGAATATCCGCTGCCGCCGCTCACGATGCCTTATTCTTCGGTCCTGTTCATGGAGGCGGCCCGGTCCTTGGGTCTTCACCCCTTTCCGCTGCCCGCCGCCAACATGTCGAAGACCTATGTGAATTCGCTGGGGCTCACGCTGGGGCAATGCACCTATTGCGGCTTCTGCGAGCGCTTTGGCTGCGCCAATTATTCCAAGGCGTCGCCCCAGACCACCATTCTTCCCCGGCTGATGAAAAACAGGAATTTCGCAGCGCGCACCGAGTGCGAGGTGCTGAGGATCAATCTTCGTTCCGATGGCAAGACCGCGAAGAGCCTCAGCTATGTGGATCGCGCGGGCGAGGAATATGAGCAGCCGGCCGATATCGTGCTCCTTTGCGGCTTCGGCCTGATGAATGTGCGCATGATGCTGCTATCGGGGGCGGGCAAGCCTTACGATCCCCAAAGCGGCAACGGGGGGGTGGGACGAAACTATTGCTACCAGACCCAAGGTACCGGCGCCCGGCTGATCTTCGAAGGCAAGCATTTCAATCCCTTTATCGGCGCGGGCGCCCTCTCTGCGGGCATTGACGATTTCAACGGCGACGCCTTCGACCACGGCCCGCTCGACTTCGTGGGGGGCGCCAACATCAGCAGCGGCAACAGCGGCGGCCGGCCCATCGGCCATCGGCCTACGCCGGCTGGCACGCCACGCTGGGGCGCCAAATGGAAAAAAGCGGTGGCGGAGACATATCAAAACGCGATGGGCATAGGTGCCCAAGGCTCCTCCTATCCGGTTAGGGACAATTATCTCGACCTCGACCCCACCTACAAGGATCGGTTCGGCCGGCCGCTGCTGCGCATCACCTTCGATTTTCCCGACAACGACATCCGCATGGCGGGCCACATGGCCGATCAGATCGAGAAGATCGGCCGCGCCCTGAACCCCAAGGAGATGGTGGTAAGCCGTCTCAAGAAGGGCTGGAATTCGGTGCCCTATCAGACCACCCACAACACCGGCGGCGCCCCGATGGGCGCCAATCCTTTAACCAGCGCCGTCAACCGCTATCTGCAAAGTTGGGATGTCTCAAACCTGTTCGTGATCGGCGCGTCCGCGTTCCAGCAGAATGCCGGCAAGAATCCCACCGGCACCGTGGGCGCCCTGGCCTTCTGGGCGGCGGAAGCGATCCGCGACCGCTACCTCAAAGCCCCCGGTCCGCTGGTGCAAGCATGAAAACGCTGTTGGCGGCCATGGTCCTGCTGGCTGCAAGCGGCGGCGCCCACGCGCCAGCGACACCCGCGCAAGCCGGCGGCGGGCAGCGGGGCCGCTATGTGGCCATACTCGGCGATTGTCAGAGCTGCCACACGGCTCCCAACGGCGCGCCTTTCGCAGGCGGCGTGGTACTTGAAACGCCGTTTGGAAGGATGATCGCGCCCAACATCACGCCGGACCGGACCGGCATCGGCGGCTGGCGTTTCGCGGATTTCCGCCGCGCTCTCAG
Source organism: Rhizomicrobium sp. (assembly GCA_050729015.1). GTDB lineage: Bacteria > Pseudomonadota > Alphaproteobacteria > Micropepsales > Micropepsaceae > Rhizomicrobium. The sequence goes on from JBOHKF010000437.1 coordinate 2,583, forward strand.
GCAAGGTATTGCGCCCGGTGGCCGGCATCTCTACCCCGCCATGCCCTATCCCGATTATGCGCGGCTCAGCGCGGCGGATCTCGCGGCCCTTTGGGCATACCTCAAGACGATCAAGCCGGTTCATAATGCCATCGAGCCCGATCACTTGCGCTTTCCGTTCAATCTCCGTCCATTGATGGCGGGATGGGACTGGCTTTACCTGAAGAGTGCGCCCTTCACGCCTGCGGCCGGCAAGCCGGCGGCATGGAATCGCGGCGCCTATATCGTGACAGGCCCCGGCCATTGCGGCGCCTGCCACACGCCCAAGCAGCTTCTGGGCGCCGATCGCTCCGATGCGCTCGCGGGCGGCTCGCTGGAAGGCTGGTTCGCGCCCGATATTACCGGCGCCAAGCTCCGGGGACTGGGCGGGTGGAGCGTGGCGGAGGTGATCGCCTATCTGAAGACCGGCTGGAATAACCACGCCGTGGCCACCGGCCCGATGGCGGAGGTGGTGGAGCGCTCAACTTCGCAAATGACCGATGGCGACCTAAAGGCCATAGCGCTCTATCTCAAGGACCAGACGCCCAAGGCCGGAATGCCGGCGGCGAAGGCCCGCGACAAGGGCGCGATAACCGCGGGCAAGACGCTCTATCGGGATAATTGCGTTGCCTGCCATGGCGCGGACGGCAAGGGCGAGCGCATGATCTTCCCCTCCCTTGCCGGCAATCCGGGGTTGATGCAGAAAAGTCCGCAGAGCCCCATCCGGGTGGTGCTGGAAGGCGCCCAGGCCGTGACCACCAGCGCTGCCCCCACCACGCCTTCGATGCCGTCCTTCGCCTGGAAGCTGGACGATGCCCAAGTGGCGGACATTCTCACCTATGTCCGCAATGCGTGGAGCAATCGCGCCGCACCCGTCTCGGCGGAGGAAGTGGCTGCGGTTCGGGCGGCTCTCAAAGAGGAGCCGTAGCCTGATTCTCCTTCACCACCTGGCGTCGTCGGGAGGCACGATTTTTTGCAAGGCACTGCTCGCCCAGGGCGGCGCGGTGCTGGTGAGCGAAGTAAGCCCTTATTACTCGGTGGTCCGAGCCGACGTCTTTTCGCCTACCACGCCGCTCGAGCAGTATTTCGCCCGCCATAATCGCGAACTCCCCAGGGCGCGGGTCCTGAAAGCCTTGGAGGATCATTTCAAATCGCAGCTTCGCGCTCTCGCTGGACTGGTACCTGCGGACAAGAAGCTGATCTTGCGGGAATGGTCGCATGGGGATTTTTTCGTCTCCAGCCGCTTTTCCTCTTCGGTGTTGCCATTGCTCGATTTCTGCGAGGTTACCGGCGTTGTCCTGCTGCGCAACCCGGTGGACTGCTTTCTTTCAGGCAAGACCTATGACGCCTGGAGCATGATCGGTTCCGACGTACGCGAATTCTGTCGCCGCTACCACAAATTCTGTTGCGTCTTTCTCAACAATCCCGCCCTCGTCAATGTCAAATACGAGGAGTTCGCCGCCGATCCCGATCGCACGCTCGAACGTCTTTGTGAAAAGCTGGGCCTCGCCTTCAATCCAGACTACCAGCGCGAGTTGGGCAGGCACCGCCTGTCGGGCAGTTCGGGGCGCTTCTCGACCGACCGGATTGCGCCGCGGCCGCGGCGATTCCTGAGCGAGGCGGAGAAGCGCGACTTTCTTTCGTCGGGCGACTATCTCGAGGCCTGCGCGCTCGCGGGCTATCCCGCCGACCTCGCCACCGCTCAAACCGTTTGACCTACCCGCCCCGGACGGCGGCAACCAATTCGGCCACATGTTCGGGCGGCGTGGAGGGGAGCACGCCATGGCCGAGGTTGAAAATGAATGGCATGCCTTTCGTCGACTCGATCAGTCTGCCTACCTGTTCGCGCATCGGCTTGCCGCCCTTGGCGAGAAGCACAGGATCGAGATTGCCTTGGCGGGCGACATGCCGCGGCAAGGACAGCGAGGCGATGTCGGTCATTTGATCCACGCCTACCCCGTCAACGCCGGTTCTGGCGGCATAGGCCGCCAGCCAGCCGCCCGCACCGCGGGCAAAACCGATCAGGGGAATGGCGGGATACCTCGCTTTGACGGCAGCGACGATTCGCTTTGTCGGCTCGATCACCGCCCGCTCGAACAGCGGCGCCGGCACCGCGCCTGCCCAACTGTCGAAGAGTTGGAGCGCTTCCGCTCCCGCCTCGGCCTGGGCGATCAGATAGCGGCTGGTGGCATCCACCAGGACCTCCGTCAGCCGTGCGAAAAGCTTGGGCTCGCTCCAGGCCAGTGCGCGCACGGCTTCGTGATCGGTTCCGCCGCGACCTTCGATCATGTAGGTCGCCACGGTCCATGGTGCGCCTGCGAATCCGATCAGGGCGACATCGGCCGGAAGCGCCGCGCGCACGCCCTTGACGGTCTCCATAACCGGCGCCAGCCGTGACGGCTCATAGACGAGCCGGGCGATTGCTGCGGCATCGGCGACGGGTTCAAGACGCGGACCTTCCTCAAACCAAAGCTTCTGGCCCAGCGCATGGGGCACCAGAAGAATGTCGGCGAACAGGATGGCGGCGTCGAAACCGAAACGGCGCACGGGATCGAGCGTGACTTCGGCCGCGAGCGTCGGGTTGAGACATAACTGCACAAAGTCCGGTGCCTTGGCCCTGAGCGCGCGATACTCGGGAAGATAGCGGCCCGCCTGGCGCATCAGCCAGAGAGGCGGCGGGAATGACGGCACGCCGGCGAGAGCGGAAAGCAGCTTCTTCACCATGTCCGCACTTCCAGGCTTTGAATGAAGTCTTCGCCCGCTTCCCGGCGGATGGCTTCGCCCAATTTGCATCCCAGGCGCCGAGCTTGCTCTACGGCGTCCGTGCCCAAAGCGATGCTTTCCTCCCGCCGCCAGCACTTTTTTCCGTCGGGCGTGAGGACTTCCCCCAGAAAATGTAGCGTTCCATCTTCGAATCCCGCAAATCCCCCGATCGGCGTGCGGCAGGAGCCGTCCAAGGCACCCAGAAAGGCGCGCTCGGCGGCGACCGCCGCCTCGAGAGCCGGACTGGATATTCTGGCGAGCAGGGACAGAACCCCGGCATCGTCGGCCCGGCCGGTGACGGCGAGTGCGCCCTGGCCGGGGGCGGGTGGCATCTCGTGCACGTCAATCACGGTCGCCGCATGCTGGGCAAGCCCCAGGCGGCGAAGTCCCGCCAGAGCCAGGAACGTGGCATCGATCCTTCCTTCCGCGATGCGCTTCAGCCTGGTTTCGACACTGCCCCGCAAGGTGACGATGTGAAGGTCCGGGCGCAAATGAAGCGCCTGGGCCCCGCGTCTCAGGCTTGCGGTGCCCACCACTGCGCCCGGAGCGAGCGCCTTCAGGTCGCGCGCCTTGAGCGAAATGAAGGCGTCGCGCGGATCTTCGCGAACCGGAATGGCCGCCAGCGTGATGCCGTCAACCATCGCCGTGGGAAGGTCCTTGAGCGAGTGGACCGCGGCGTCGATGCGACCGGACTTCAGGGCCTCATCCAGCTCCTTGGTGAAAAGACCCTTGCCGCCCACCTCTTCGAGACGTCGGCCGGCGATGCGGTCGCCGGTGGTGACGAAACCTTCGACCGACGGCATCTCGCCCGCGATCGGAGCCAGCAGCGCCGCAACCTGGCGCGCCTGCGTCATCGCCAACGCCGACCCTCGAGAACCCAGCTTCAGTCGGCTCATGGCCATTCCGCAACCGGAGGCATGGAGGACAGAATGCTTTCCACATTTCCACCCGTCTTCAGCCCGAACATGGTGCCGCGGTCGTATAGCAGATTGAACTCGGCGTAGCGGCCCCGCCACTTGGCCTGCTCGTGGCGCTCCGCTTCGGTCCAGACTTCGTCGGCGCGCCGTCGCACCAGTTTGGGATAGATTTCCAGGAAAGCCAGTCCCACATCCTTGGTGAACGCGAAGTCCCTTTCCCAATCGCCGCTCTGATGGTGATCGTAGAAGATGCCTCCGGCGCCTCGCGGCTCGCCCCGGTGCGGCAGGAAGAAATACTCGTCGGCCCAGCGTTTGAATTTGTCATGCCCGCCGGGGGCGTGAGCGTCGCAGGCGGCCTTCATCCGGGCGTGGAAGTCGCGCGCGTCTTCATGGGACTGCGAGCGTGCCGCATCCAGGGTGGGATTGAGATCGGCGCCGCCGC
>JBOHKF010000438.1:0-3536 GCA_050729015.1 Rhizomicrobium sp.
GACATCGCCTCGCTGGCCTTGGCCATCGCTGCCAGGTCGCAGAGCGGCGGCAAGGAGTTCGAGATTCGCCTGGATCCGCCCGATCTGGGGCATGTCGAAGTAAGGCTTACCATCGATCCAAGCGGCAAGACGCAGGCCAACCTTGCCGCCGACCAGCCGCACACCCTGGATTTGCTGCGCAACGATGCCCCCCAGCTTACGCGGGCCTTGCGCGATGCCGGTCTCAACGTGGCGCAGAACGCCCTTAACTTTTCGTTGCGCGGCCAGGACCGTCAGCGCGCCAACGCCGGTCCCATGCCGCGCCGCCCGTCACGTTCTTTGAGCGCCGTGAGTGCGATCGGCGCCATCCAGGGCGGCGTTCATTACCAGGGCCCGGCCAATGGCCGCCTGGACATCCGCGTATAGGAGAATTCGCGATGACGACAAGCATTCCTTCGAGCACCGCCGGCACCGCCTCCACCACCGGCAATGCGATGAATCAGTTATCGGGAAATTTCGACACCTTCCTGCAGCTTTTGACTACCCAACTGCAAAACCAGGATCCGTTGGACCCGATGGACACCAGCCAATTCACCCAGCAATTGGTCGAATACAGCCAGGTCGAGCAGCAGATCGACACCAACTCGAACTTGCAGACCATGATCGGCCAAGGCCAAAGCCAGAGCGCAGCCTATGCGACGGGATATCTCGGCAAGACCGTCACCGTGGGTGGAGGACAAGGTTCGCTCAGCGGCGGCCAGGCGAACTGGACCTACAATCTGGCGGCGGATTCGACCAGCACCACCCTCACGGTCACCGACGCCAACGGCAATACCGTCTTCACCGGCCCGGGCAAGACCGGCGCCGGCGACAATGTGTTTACCTGGAACGGCAACGACAACAATGGCAACCCGTTGCCCGCCGGCAGCTACACGCTCTCGGTCAATGCCCAGAACAACGGCACCACTGTAACCAGCACCGTCTCTTCCAGCGGCGTCGTGAGCGAAGTGGACATGACGAACGGCGCGCCCGAGCTGCTGATCGGTTCGGTCGCGGTGCCCTTGTCCAAGGTCACAAGAGTGCAGAACTGATTTGACCAACCCGGCGCTGCAAAAGGCGGCGCGACAGTCGAGAGCCGCAGCGGGCGAAGCCCCAAGCGCCTCACGGAGAAGAATATGAGTCTTTATGGTGCAATGGATATCGGCGTCGCGGGCCTTTCGGCGGCAAGCCAGTCTCTAAGCGTCACATCTTCGAACATCGCCAACGTCAACACCATCGGCTACAAGGAGGCAACGGCGACCTTTGCGACCTATCTCGACTCCTCGCTCGGCACCAGTGGCGACGCCTCGGCCGGCGTCACCACTGTCATCGGCCAGGACGTTACCGCTCAGGGTCTGACCACCACCACGTCCTCCCCCACCGATCTGTCCATTTCGGGCAAGGGCTTCTTCATTGTCACCCCGTCGGGCACCGCCACCGGTCCGCAGCAATATACCCAAGTGGGCAATTTCAACGGCGACAGCAAAGGCAATCTGGTAAACGCCAATGGCGAATATCTCCTGGGCTGGAAGCTGGACTCCGCCGGCAATCCGCCATCCAGCAACACCGATCTCAGCCTCATCAATGTATCGGGCCTTTCGGGTTCGGCCGTGGCGACCGCAAATGTGTCCATGCAGGCCAACCTGCAATCCAACTCCACGGTGGATGGCGGCTACGTGGCGGGCGACATGACCGCGGCGAGGGTCACGCCGGACTTCCAGACCACGATCAACGTCTATGACAGCCAGGGCGGCACGCAGCCCTTGACGCTCTCCTTCATCGAGACGGGCACCAACAAATGGGCGTATGAAGTGGCCTATGCCGGCAGTGCCAGCAACCTTTCCTCGGCCAATCCCATCGCCGAAGGAACCATGACCTTCAATTCCGACGGCTCGCTGGCTACGCCGGCAAGCGCCGTCGCGGTGGCCATCCCGTGGTCGGCTTCCAGCGGCCTTGCAGCCCAGACCGTCAACTTCAATCTGGGCACCGCCGGCAAGACCAACGGCTTCACCCAGTTCAACGCCAGCTCGGCGGTAAGCGGACAGACTGTGGATGGCTCGCCCTTCGGCAGCGTCACCGGGGTTTCGGTCGGCACCGACGGCACGGTGACCGCGAAATTCTCGAACGGCATCTCCGAGAATGTTTACAAGATCCCGATCGCGACTTTCGCCGATCCCGACGGCTTGCAGCAATTGACCGGTAACGCCTACACCTCGACCAACGCCTCGGGCGTGGCAAATATCAATGCCGCGGGCACGGGCGGCGCCGGCGCGGTCACATCGAGTTCTCTGGAAGACTCGACGGTGGATCTTTCGACGGAATTCACCCATCTGATCACCGCGCAGAATGCCTACAGCGCGGCCGCCCGGATCATCACCACGACCAATCAGATGCTGCAGGCCTTGGAACAGATCCCCGCTTGACGACGAATCGGGAATGAGTCCGCGGAAAGCCGAGCGGCAAGGGCCTTTCGCGGCTCTTCGGGCGAGGAATTTATGAGTTCGTTTACCACGGCTCTTGGCCCTTTTTTAAAGGCGCAAAGGCTATTTTCAGCCCAAGGCCCGGGGGGTAACGGAGCACCATGATGATGGAAGAGCGCAAGGTGCGGGCGAGTTACGTCATCGGGCCGGATGGAAGCCCGCTGACTCTCGCCGATCTGCCGCCGCCCTCGACCCGCCGGTGGGTGATCCGCCGCAAGGCCGAGGTGGTGGCCGCCGTGCGTGGCGGTCTCTTGAGTCTGGACGACGCCTGCCGCCGCTACACCCTTACCGTCGAGGAGTTTCTCGGCTGGCAGCACGCCATCGACCGGTTTGGTCTTGCCGGCCTGCGCGCGACCAGAGTGCAGCAATATCGCAATTGATCGCCAAGCGGCCTTTGTCCTCGTCAAACGAAAGTGGGACGCCTCCGACCCATGAGCCCTTAACAAAGCCTTTCGCGAACCGACAAAAGCCTAGCGCCTCCGCTTAAGCCAAATTTTACCACGCGCGCGGCAATGTTTGCCCAGCGGGAACGATTCCCGGCGGGAGGCTCTGACGTGCCGGAATTCTTCAAAGCGGTTGGTGCCGCGCGCTTCGGCGCGATGGCCGGCGTGGCCGCCGTGCTTACCGCCTTTTTCCTTTACGTCGCCGGCGCCCTGACCGAACCGCCGAAAACCATCCTTTATGCCGGGCTTGAACCCCGGGAGGCGGCCCAGGTCGCCGCCAAGCTCGATGCCATGAACGTCAAGTACGAGGCCAAGGGCGAGGGCGGCACAATCCTGGTCCCTGCCGATCAGGTGACCAGGCTTCGCATGGCCCTGGCCCAGGACAATTTGCCTGCGGCCGGCGTGGGCTATGAGATTTTCGACAAATCGGACGCGTTCGGCACCACCGCCTTCGTGCAGAACATCAACCGTCTCAGGGCGCTGGAAGGCGAATTGGCGCGTTCCATCGATACGATTGACGGTGTCGAAAGCGCGCGCGTCCATCTGGTGATCCCGGAGCGGCAGATTTTCTCCCGCGACGATCAGACGCCGTCGG
>JBOHKF010000439.1:0-13204 GCA_050729015.1 Rhizomicrobium sp.
CCGCTATTGCTTAATTAAGCAAAATACGAAATATATGCCTTATGACCAGCGCGCACTTCGCCGCCCTTGCCGATCCCACTCGCCAGCACATCGTGGAAATATTGGCGGGCGGGGCGCTTTGTGCCGGAGAGATTGCCGACCGGTTCCCGTTGTCGCCTCCCGCAGTCTCGCAGCATTTGAAGACCTTGAGGAAGGCGAGGCTGGTGAAAGTGCACGCCGAGGCCCAGAAGCGAATCTACGAACTCGATCCCCAGGGGGTGGCGGAATTGTGGGAGTGGGTCGCCAAGATCCGAGCCTTCTGGAATCCCAGACTGGATGCGCTGGAAGAGGCTTTGAGCAGGGACAAGGCGTGACCCACGACCACAAACGACGGGTGATCCGAAGGAGCATGAGAAGCGAGTGCGGCAAACGCATCGAGCCTCGCCGGCGCGTCATGCCAGGGAATGCGCTGCTCGATGGACCTCGACAATCTCAAAAGGTGACATGGATGGAACCGACAATGGACACGTTTGGCCGGCTCGTCGATCCCCATACGGTCTCGTTCGAACGGCTGCTGCCGGGCCCCTTGGACAAGATCTGGTCTTACCTCGCCGACGGTGGAAAACGCGGCGAATGGTTCGCCTCGGGGCCCCTCCCCGCCAATTTGGGCGAGCGGTTTCAGCTCTATTTCGACCACAAAACTCTCTCGCCGCATCAGGCGCCCCCACCCGAGCGCTTTCGCGACACGGACAAAAACGGCTTTGTCTCCAACAACACGCTCCTCGCCTATGAGCCGATGCGCCGGCTGGCCTTCAGCTTCGGCGAGGAATCACCGCCGCCGTCTGAAGTGGAATTCGTGCTTAGGCCCGAAGGCGACAAGGTTCGCCTCATCCTCACCCATCGCAGAATCCCCACTCTGGCCTATGCGGTGGACGTGTCCGGCGGCTGGCACAGCCATCTCTCCATTCTTGAATACAAGGCGAACAACCAAGTGCCACCCGCCTTTTGGGATGTGTGGCGGCAGACCGAACACAGCTACGATCGGCGCTACGAATGACTTGCGCTGCGCGCGGCTGAGGCTCTCGCCGTCAAGGACGCTCGCGCCAATCGCCCTTGACCGATTGCCAGATCGCCAGAGCGGCAAGCGCGGCGGTGTCGGCGCGCAGGATGCGAGGGCCGAGACTCACCGGCATAACGAAAGGGCGGGATCGCAGGAGCATCCGCTCATCCGCAGCGAAGCCTCCTTCGGGGCCAGTCAGGATGGCGCAGGGGCCCTCACCCATGTCGCGCGCGCCCTGCGCCACGCTCTTCGCCTCGCCTTCCTCGTCGCAAAAGAGCATGCGGCGGTCAACTGGCCAGGCTTCGAGGAGTTTTTCCAATGTCACGACGCCTGCGATCTGCGGCACGGTAAGCCGTCCCGACTGCTCGGCGGCCTCTATGGCGTTGGCCAGAAGCCGCTCGCGATTGAGCCGCGTGACGTTCGTGCGGCGGGTAAAAACCGGTTGGAGTCTCGATACCCCCAGTTCCGTGGCCTTCTGGGTGAGGTAATCGGAAGGCGTCTTCTTGACGGGTGCAAAGACAAGCCACAGGTCCGGCACCTCACGCTGCGGCCCGGTCCGGCGCTTCAGCCTGACGGCCATTCTCCGCTTCGACCCGGTGACGATCTCGGCTTGCCACTCGCCATCGCGTCCGTTGAACAGGAGCACGCGATCGCCCGTGCGCGCCCTCAGCACATGGAGCAGATAATGGCTTTGACCATCGTCCAGGGTCACCTCAGCACCTGGTTCCAAGGCGGCGCGCACGAACAAGCGTGTCCGTCCGCCCGCTTCTTTGAGACCGCAAGCCATGGCACACTTCACCCGCATGAGCCTTTCCCCGCAAGTCCCCGCCGATGCCCTCGCCCAAAGCTGGGTGGAGACCATGCCGCGCTTCATACGCCCCTATCTGCAACTGATGCGGCTGGACCGGCCGATCGGCTCCTGGCTGCTGTTCTGGCCCTCCGTGTGCGGATTGATCCTGGGCGCAATCGCCGACGAGCGTTCCTTCGTGGCATGGCGGGACCTTTACTACGTGGCGCTGTTCGTGATCGGAACGATTGTGATGCGCGGCGCCGGTTGCGCTTTCAACGACATTGCGGACCGCAAATTCGACGCCAAGGTCGCGCGTACCCGAGGCCGCCCGATTCCTTCAGGACGGGTGAGCGTGGCGGCGGCGGCGGCGCTGACCGCCCTGTTGTGCCTTATCGGCCTTGCCGTGCTGACGCAGTTCAACGCCCTCACCATCGCCTTGGGCGTGGCGTCGCTCTTTCTGGTCGCTGCCTATCCCTTCATGAAGCGCATCACCTGGTGGCCGCAAGCCTGGTTGGGGCTTACCTTCAACTGGGGCGCGCTGATGGGCTTTGCAGCGGAGAGCGGGCGTTTGGACCTGCCCGACGCCCTTTTATACGCGGGACTCTTCTTCTGGACGCTGGGCTACGACACCATCTATGCCCATCAAGACACGGAAGACGACGCCCTGATCGGCGTCAAATCCACCGCCCGCCTGCTGTCGCAGGAAAGTGGCAAATGGATTTTGCGTTTCTATGCAGCCGGTTTCACCCTGGTCCTGGCGGCAGGCTTTGCCGAATATGCAGGCTGGCTTTTCGCCCTGGTGATGCTGGCCGCCGGTGCCCATCTTCTTTGGCAGGTGCGGCACCTCGACATCGGCGATGCCGGCTCCTGCCTTCATTTGTTTCGAGCCAACCGGATCACCGGCGCACTTTTCGCCTTGAGCTTCGCCGCCGCTGCCTGGTTCGGATGAACATCGATGCCTTCCTCCACGAAAATACGGAACTGACGGCGCCGCCCCTGGTGCCGGAATTGAAGCTCCATTTGGCCAGGGAGGTGACGGCTCTGTGGCAGAAGACGGAAGCAGAACTGGACCGCACCGGCATCGCTCCGCCTTATTGGGCCTTTGCCTGGCCGGGAGGCCAGGCGCTGGCGCGCCATGTGATCGATCATCCGGCACTGGTTCGGGGCAAACGCGTGCTGGATGTGGGCGCCGGCTCCGGCCTTGTCGCTCTCGCCGCGGCCAAGGCGGGGGCACAGCATGTGACAGCGGCCGATATCGATCCGATGGCGCCTGCCGTCATTCACCGCAATGCGCTAGCCAATGGCCTTCGTGTCGAAGCCGCAGCCATGGATGCGACTATGGGCGAAGCACCGTACGATCTCATCCTGATCGGCGACATGTTCTACGAGCGGGCATTGGCGGAACGGCTTTTGGCCTGGCTGACCCGTCTCGATGCTCAAGTCCTGATCGGCGATCCGGGTCGATCCTATTTTCCCAAAAACGGCCTTCTCCGTCTTGCCACCTACAAGGTGCCCACATCGCGGGATCTTGAAGACAGAGACATCTGCGAAACAGGCGTTTGGCGGCGAGATTCGAGGCTAGGCTAATTCCCCTGGCTCTGCCATGGTGGCTCGATATTGAAGGGGACGCTCATGGTGGCCATTCCGGAAAATCCCGTCGCGGAAGAGGTTGACCTCAAGCGAGCCTTGGGCCCTCTGCACCTGATCGCGCTGGGCATCGGCTGCATCATCGGCGCGGGCATCTTCGTCCTGACCGGTCAGGCGGCCGCGATCTATGCGGGCCCGGGGGTAGTCTTCTCTTTCGCCATCGCGGGACTGGGCTGTTTCTTCGCCGGCCTCTGCTACTCCGAATTCGCCAGCATGATCCCGGTGGCGGGCAGCGCCTACACCTACAGCTACGCCACCTTGGGCAGTTTGCTGGGCTGGATCGTGGGATGGAATCTGGTTTTGGAATACCTCGCCGCGTCCTCCACCGTGGCGGTGGGCTGGTCGGGCTATTTCAACGATTTCATGCTGCATCTGGGCTTGCCGATTCCCGCCATGTTCAATGGCGCGCCGCTTGCGCTCAAAGGCTTTCATACGGTGGTCACCACGGGCTCGCTCATCAATCTGCCGGCAGTACTCCTGGTCGCTTTCATCACACTCGTCCTGATTGTCGGCGTCAAAACCTCCGCCAATTTCAACAATGCGATGGTGGCGATCAAAGTTTCAATCGTACTGGTCGTGATCTTTGCCTGCTTTTCTTTCATCGTGCCCGCCAATCTCCATCCCTTCGTGCCCCCCAACACCGGCGGGGTGGGCCATTTCGGCTGGACCGGGGTGTTCCGCGCCACGGGCGTGCTCTTCTTCTCCTATATCGGCTTCGACGCGGTGAGCGTAGCCGCCCAGGAGGCGCGCAATCCGCAACGTGACATTCCCATAGGCGTGCTGGGCTCGCTGGTAATCTGCACCGTCCTTTACATGCTGATGTCCTATGTGCTCACCGGGATCGCCAACTACACCACTTTGAACGTGGCGCATCCCGTGAGCCAGGCAGTCGAGGCGTTGCCGGGGACGCGCTGGCTTACGCAATATGTCAATGTCGGCGCGGTGGTGGGTCTGTCCTCCGTGGTGCTGGTGCTTCTACTGGCCATGTCGCGAGTTTTTTACGCCATGAGCCGCGACGGCATGGTGCCCGCGGTTTTTCATGAGGTGCACCCCCGCTTTCGCACCCCGGCCAAAAGCTCGATCATCACGGGACTATTTTCCGCCCTGATGGCGGGCTTTCTGCCCCTCGATATCCTGGGCCAATTGGTCTCGATCGGCACCTTGGCGGCGTTTGCGATCGTCTGTCTCGGCGTGCTGGTGCTAAGGGTGCGCGCGCCGCGCATCCGCCGTCCCTTCCGCACACCACTGGTCTGGGCGGTGGCGCCGCTCGGCATCCTGATGTGCATCTTCATGATGGCCTTCCTGCCGCTGGATACCTGGCTCAGGCTCGCGGTGTGGACCGTCATTGGCCTAGTGATTTACGTCCTCTATTCAACGAAGCATGCCAAGCCCAGCCCCTACGCCGTTCCCAATCTGACGCAGGATTAAGGTGTGAGCGACGACCAGGCGCTCACGGTCCCCGATCCTGTCCGGTCGGAGGATGTCGAGCTTCACCGCGCCCTCGGCCCCGTGCATCTCACCCTGATCGGCATCGGCGCCACGATCGGCGCTGGCATTTTTGTGATTGCCGGCACGGTCGCGGCCGAGCACGCGGGGCCGGCGGTGCTGCTTTCGTTCGTGATCGCGGCCACCGGCTGTTTCTTCGCCGCGCTCTGCTATGCGGAATTGGCGGCGATGATCCCCCAGTCCGGCAGCGCTTATACCTATACCTATGCCACCATGGGCCGCTTCATGGCCTGGTTCATCGGCTGGAACATGGTGCTGGAGTTTGGGGTTTCGGCTTCCACCGTCGCCGCCGGCTGGTCGGGCTATTTTCTAAGTCTTCTCCGTCAACTGGGCATCTCCTATTCCGAAGCCTGGGCCACTGCGCCCGTGGCCGGCACTGGAATATTCGATCTTCATTGGACGGGCGCGGTGGTGAACCTGCCCGCCGCGGTGATGATGCTTCTGATCACCGCGATCCTGGTGGTGGGCATCAGCGAATCGGCACGCTTCAATGCGGCCATGGTCGTGGTGAAGGTGGGCATCATCGCCCTGGTGATCCTGTTTGGTCTTCCCCAAATTCATTTCGCCAATCTTCATCCCTTCGTTCCGCCGAATACGGGACAGTGGGGCCATTTTGGGCCCTCCGGCGTGCTGGCCGCGTCCGGCACGGTGTTCTTCGCCTATGTGGGTTTCGAGACCGTCTCCGTGGGAGCGCAGGAAACGCGCAATCCCGAGCGCGACGTTTCGATCGCGATCCTTGCCGCGCTCGCCGCCTGCACGCTTCTTTACGTGCTGATGTCTGTGGTCCTGGTCGGCATTATCGATTTTCACAAACTCGACGTGTCCGATCCGGTCTCCTTCGCCCTGGAGCACACGGCGAGTCTTCATTGGCTGGTATTTCCCGTGAATATTGCCGCCATCGCAGGGCTGATCTCGGTGGCCTTCGGCTCCATGTACGGCCAAAGTCGGGTCTTTTACAGCATGGCGCGCGACGGCTTCCTGCCTCCGGCATTCGCCGAAGTGCATCCCCGATTCCGCACGCCTCATCTGTGCACCATCATCGTCGGCGTGGTGGGAGCGGCAATCGCGGCCATTTTCCCGCTCGACATTCTGGCAGACCTGGTCTCGATCGGCACCTTGATGGCGTTCATCTCTGTCTGCGCCGCCATCATGGTGCTGCGGGTCACCGCGCCGAGGCGCCAGCGCAAATTCCGCACCCCTTGGGTGTGGCTGGTCGCCCCCGCCGGCATTCTGACCTGTGGGGTGATGATGTTCAGCCTTTCCAACGGCACCTGGGTGCGGCTGATCGTGTGGACGGCGCTGGGTTTTCTGATCTATTACGGCTACAGCATCCGCCACGCCGCGCCGTTCAAATGGTCCGTTTCCGACGACGGGCCTTGAGCCATGGCATACCGGTCCCTGCGCGATTTTCTCAGCCGCCTTGAGGCGGCGGGTAAACTCAAGCGGGTGCGTGAGCCTGTCTCCACCCACCTGGAGATGACGGAAATCCAGACCCGCCTGATCGCCGAAAAGGGTCCTGCCGTGCTGTTCGAGACGCCCATCAAGGGCGATGGCACTCGCGCCCAAATGCCGGTGCTGGTCAACTTGTTCGGCACGGTCGAACGGGTGGCGATGGGGGTCACCATGGGCGGTCGGGCGCGCGAAAGCGCCGGCGAGCTGCGGGAGGTGGGTGAGCTTCTTGCCCAGCTTCGCCAGCCCCAACCGCCTCGCTCCCTGCGCGAGACGGCCTCCCTGCTGCCGCTGGTGAAAACGCTGCTGGCGATGAAGCCCAAATCGGTCGCTAGCGCCGCCTGCCAGGAAATCGTCTGGCGCGGCGCCGACATCGACCTCGGCAAATTGCCGGTTCAGACTTGCTGGCCCGGCGAGCCCGCGCCCTTGATCACTTGGCCCCTGGTGGTGACCAAAGGTCCAAGCGGATCGCGCGAAGACAATTACAATCTCGGCATCTATCGCATGCAGCTCTTGAGCAAGAACCAGACCCTGATGCGCTGGCTTAAGCATCGGGGTGGGGCCCAGCATCACCAGCGCTGGGGAAAGGAAAGGATCGTGCCCTTCCCTGCTGCCGCCGTACTGGGTGCCGATCCCGGAATCATCCTCGCGGCCGTGACGCCTGTGCCTGAGACACTGTCGGAATACCAGTTCGCCGGGCTCTTGCGGGGCCAAGCGGTGGCGCTGGCCGATTGCGTGAGCCAGCCGCTAAAAGTTCCGGCTGAGGCCGAAATTGTTATCGAAGGCGAAGTCTCGCTCAGTGATTATCGCGATGAAGGACCCTATGGCGACCACACGGGATATTACAATTCGGTGGAGCAATTTCCTGTCTTCACGGTGACCGCCATCACCATGCGGCAAGATCCCATTTATCTTTCCACCTACACCGGGCGGCCGCCGGACGAGCCTTCCATCCTGGGCGAGGCCTTGAACGAGGTCTTCGTACCCCTTCTGCGCCAGCAATTTCCCGAGATTGTGGATTTCTGGCTGCCGCCGGAAGGCTGTTCCTATCGCATCGCTGTGGTGAGCATGAAGAAGGCTTTTCCCGGGCACGCCAAGCGGGTGATGATGGCGGTTTGGTCCTATCTACGCCAGTTCATGTACACGAAATGGGTAATCATAGTGGATGACGACATCGACGCGCGGGACTGGAAGGACGTGATGTGGGCGATTTCGACCCGGATGGATCCGGCGCGCGACATCACCATCGTCGAGAACACGCCGATCGACTATCTCGACTTCGCGTCACCAAAATCGGGGCTGGGCTCTAAGATAGGACTCGACGCCACCAATAAATGGCCGCCCGAGACCAACCGCCCATGGGGCCGCAAGATTCGCATGGACGAAGAGGTGATCCGCGCGGTCAGCGAGAAGTGGCCGCGCCTTGGCTTGCCGGGCAGTGGCAAGCCTGTCTGGCGGTGACGGATTCGAGACGGCCCCGGTTTAAGGAAGAAAAGCCCTACGAGATGGCAGCGGGCTCGGGATCAAGGGCTGTTCCCGAACTCCGCCGCGGCCTCCGTCAGCTTACGCCGTTCCGCTTTGCCTCACACTTTGCGAACGCCTATGATGCGGTCATGCGGAACCTTTCATGGATTTGGTCTCTGGCATTGCTTGTGCCGGGCGTGACCGGCGCCCAGGCAGCCGATTGCAATCCCTCCTTGCGCATCCTCAATTCCGTGCAGATGATGTCCACCACCGACCGCACCGTGATGGTCGTGCCGGTCATGATCGATAATACCGACAAGAAGCTCCTGCTCGACACCGGCGGTCTGGTAAGCCAGATCTCGCGCTCCACGGCCAAAGCGCTCGATTTGCCGGAGCGCTATCGCCAGGAGACGCTGTTCGACCTTGCCGGCAACAGCTCCAACGCCCAGACCACGGTGCCCAAGCTGAGCCTTGGCATCAAAAAGGAAAGCGAGGTCGCCATGGTGGTGGCGCCAAACCCCGATCTGGGCACCTCCCTTCCCTATGATGGCCTGCTCGCGACCGATCTCTTTCCAGGCGACGATATCGATATGGATTTCGGGGCGAAGCGGCTCACCACCTTTTCACCCGATCACTGTCAAGGCCAAGTGATTTATTGGCCCGCAAACAACATCGCCGTGGTGCCCATCTCGGTAAAGGACAATCTCATTATCGTTCCGGTGAGGGTGGATGGTCATACGCTGAACGCCGTGCTCGACACCGGCTCGCAATATACCGTGATGAATATGGGCGTGGCCGGCAAGCTGTTCGGCCTTAACCCGGACTCTCCCGGCATGTCGCCTTTGACCGAGACCAACGGCAAAAAAAGTATCACGCTCTATCGCCATTCCTTCGACCGGCTCACCTTCGAGGGGGTCGAAGTGAGGAACCCGCTGATCTATCTTCTGCCCAATCAGGTCATGGTGCACGACAGGCCGCACTCCATTCTGTTGATGGACCCGCCGGTGCACAGAATGCCCGATGGGACCTTCGAAAACGGTCCGCTGGCCCAACCGGAAGACGACGGCGAGGTTTCCATGCCGGACGTGATCATCGGCATGGACGTGCTCAGGCATCTGCATGTCTATTTCGCGGCGAAGGAAAGGAAGCTCTACATCACAGATGCCGTGTCGGGCGAATCCGCTCTGTTCCGTTACAAGGAATGAGCGCCTGAGCCGAGGGCACCTTCCGGGTTGACGCGATCTTCCCTTTGAGGCACGGAATTGCGATGGCCCGCGACCCCGAAAAGATACTGGACGGCCTTCTCACCCTCGCAAGACGGCAGGGCGCGGACGCCGCCGATGCACTTTTTGCGGAGAACATGTCTTCCGGCGTATCTTACAGGCTGGGCAAGCTCGAGGATGTGGAACGGAGCGAGAGCGCCGAACTCGGACTGCGGGTCTTCGTCGGCCGCCGCGTGGCCGTGGTTTCATCGAGCGATTTTTCCGAAAGCGCGCTCAAGGCGTTACCGGAGCGGGCACTGGCGATGGCGCGCCTGGCCCCCGAAGATGCCTATGCCGGCCTTGCACCCGTCGATCTTCTCGCGCGCGCCTTTCCCGAACTCGACCTGGAGGATCCTGGGGAACCGGCTGCGCAGACGCTGGTGGAGCGGGCGCGCGCCGCCGAACAAGCTGCCCTTGGTATCCGAGGCGTAAGCAACTCCGAAGGCGGGGGCGCCGGGTTTTCGCGCATGGGCGTGGCCCTTGCCACCAGCGGCGGATTCTTTGGCCGCTATGCCGGGACCAGTCATAGCGTGGGCGTGGCGGTCCTGGCGGGCGAAGGCACGGCGATGGAGCGCGATTACGACCATGCCAGCGCCCGGCATGCCGAAGACCTGCCAACGCCCGACGCGATCGGCCGAAGCGCGGGCGAAAAGGCCGTACGCCGGCTTCATCCCCGCAAAGTCAAATCGCAGAATGTGCCGGTGGTGTTCGATCCACGCGAAGCGGCAAGCCTGCTCCGCCATTTCGCCGGCGCCATCTCGGGCACCAGCGTGGCGCGGGGCACCTCCTTCCTCAGGGACCGCCTGGGAACGCCAGTCTTTGCGCCGCAAGTGAGGGTGATTGACGACCCTCATCGTCCCCGAGGCCTGCGCTCCAAACCGTTCGATGGCGAGGGCGTGGCCAACACGCGGCGCCCCTTGATCGACAAGGGCGTGCTCGCAAGCTGGCTTCTCGACTGCGCCACGGCCAGGCAACTGGGCCTCACCTCCACCGGCCACGCCGCCCGCGGTACCGCAAGTCCCCCTTCCCCTTCCGCCACCAATCTCTACATGGAGCCGGGCCACCAGTCGCCGCAAGAACTGATGGCCGGCATCGGCCAGGGCTTCTACGTCACCGAATTGATGGGAATGGGCGTCAATCCCGTCACCGGCGATTACAGCCGCGGCGCCACGGGCTTCTGGATCGAGAACGGCGAACTCACCTTTCCGGTTTCGGAAGTCACCATTGCCGGCAATCTCAAGGAGATGTTCCTTCATTTGACGCCGGCCAGCGACCTGGAATTTCGCTACGGCACCGACGCGCCGACCTGCCGCATCGAAGGCTTGACGATTGCCGGGGCGTGAAGCGGATCTCGCGCTTCTGGAAGGCTGCTCGCGCCGAGCGGGCGAAATCGCGCTCCGCTATTTCTGCGGCAGCTACCGGTGCTGGAGCAAGGAAGGGGGAAGTCCCGTCACCGAAGCCGACCTCGCGATAGACGCTTTCCTAAAGAGCGAGCTTCTGAGGGCGCGTCCCGGTTATGGATGGCTCTCCGAAGAAACCGCGGACAATCCCACACGCCTGGAAAGATTCTCCGTGTTCATAGTGGATCCGATTGATGGCACGGCGGCCTTCATGAAGGGCAGGCCGCATTTCAGCATCTCTGCTGCCGTGGTGGAGCATGGGCGGCCCGTGGCCGGCGTGGTGTTCAATCCCGCCACCGGAGAATGCTTCACCGCTTGCTCCGGCGGCGGCGCGCATCTCAACGGGGTGCCGATTCGTGCAAGCGTACGCAGCGAAGTCACCAACGCCCGCCTGTTGGGAAACAAAAAATTGTTCGCGGCATGGTCCTTTGCCGAGGTCGCGAATGTCAGCTCCATCGCCTACCGGGTGGCGCTGGTGGCGGCCGCGCGTTATGACGCCATGGTCAGCTTGACCATGAAGCGGGATTGGGACTTGGCGGCGGCGGATATCATCATCTCCGAAGCAGGGGGGCGATTGGTGAGCGCAGGCGGTGGGGAGCTTGGCTACAATTCGCCAGAAACGGTCCAAGGCGCGACAATAGCCGCATGCGGCCCTTTGATCGCGCCGCTTCTGGCGGAGCTGAAGGCAAAAAATTTGCTTAAGGCGGACGCCGATTCCTTCTAAAGGACGCGGGCCAGCCAATCCTGAAGCCAATGTCCATGACCACATCCACGCCCAAGCAATTGCTCCATCTTGTGTTCGGCGGCGAACTCGTCTCGCCTCACAGCATCGAATTCAAGGACTTGAGCAAGCTCGATATTGTGGGCATTTTCACCAATTTCACGGAAGCGCGCCGGGCCTGGGCCGCCAAGGCGCACGGAACGGTAGATAATGCGCAGATGCGCTATTTCGTGGTCCATATCCACCGGTTGATGGAGCCCGACGCCTGAACGGCATTAAGCCTTTGACTGGGAAAGGATTAAGTCTCGCCCCTCCCCGCCACCCATGCTAGAGTGGGCCGCCGTTTCATGGAATCGGCGATCCACTCCAGCTATTCGTTTTGTCGCAACTCCGGACGGAAAGCCGCTTCGCACTTCTCCTGGAATTGCTCTAAAGGGCGGCTCCATGACCTATCCCGTTTTCACCAAGGCCGGCACCATCGCCGCCGTTCGCCGCCTGCTTACCGACTATGTGGGCGGACAATGGGCGCTTTTGGCGCTGGCGATCTTTTGCATGCTGTTTACGTCGGCCATGGGAGGCGGCATCCCCTGGCTTCTCAACAGCGTGACCAAGCAAGTATTCATACGGCACCAGGCGGCTCTCCTGTTGCCGCTCTCCCTGATGGCATTCGGCATTCTCGCCCTGAGGGGCGTGAGCTTCTTTTTTGGACGCATGCTGATCGATTCGGTGGCAGAACGGGCCGTCGCCAAAGCCCAAAGCGACATGTTCGGTCGCCTGATCCGGCGCGATCTGGCCGACCTCAATTCCGTGCATTCCGGGCAGTTCGTCTCCAATTTTCTTTACGACGCCACCCTGATGCGCGATGCACTTACCCAAGGGGTTGCCGCGATCTTTCTCGAATTCGTGCAGCTTCTGGTCTACATCGCGATCGTGCTGGTCAGCGATTGGCAGTTGGGATTGATCTCGCTGCTGGCGCTGCCGGCCGTCGTTTGGGCGATGGAGCGGCTTGGCGGCTCCATGCGGCGGGCCGCTACTCGCGGCATGACCGAGACGGGCGATCTGTCCGTGGCGCTGTCCGAGGCCCTGGATGGGCGGCGCATCATCAAGGCTTATGGGCTCGAGACCCATAGCGTGAAGCGGGTTGACGCAAGGTTGAGGGTCCGCCTTACGACGTTGCTGGCGGCGGTCAGATTGCGGGCGGCGGCAGCCCCTTTGACCGATATCTTCACCGGCGCGGTGATTGCGCTCGTGCTCTTCTATGCGGGCTGGCAGATGCTGCATGGTGGCCTTACCCTCAACACCTTCGTGGGATTCATCGCCGCCCTGCTGTTGGCGCAGCAACCGGTGCGCAATCTGAGTCAGCTCTGGCCCACTGCCGCTGCCGGCATCGCGGCCGCCCACCGCATGTTCTCCGCCATCGATGCAAGGCCCCGGATCGTGAACAGCCAGGCGGCCCTGCCCCTTGACGTTCCACGGGGCGGCGGACGGGTGACGTTCGGCGATGTGCGCTTCGGTTACCGAGGCGACGCGCCAATCCTGGACGGCGTGAGTTTCGACATACCGCCGGGCAGCAAGATCGCCCTGGTGGGTCCCTCAGGCGCCGGCAAGACCACGATCTTCAACCTTCTGCTGCGTTTCTACGATCGCGACGGCGGACGGATCGCCATTGACGGGCAGGACATCAACGATGTCACGCTGGAGTCACTGCGCGCTGCCATCGGCGTGGTTACCCAGGAAGCCGTACTATTCGACGAGAGCGTGGCCGACAATATCGCTCTGGGTCGCCCGGGTGCGAGCCGCAACGAGATTGCGTGCGCGGCCGCGGACGCCGCCGCCCATGATTTCATCGGCGAAATGCCGCAAGGTTACGAGACCCGCGTCGGCGAAGGCGGCCTGAAGCTTTCCGGCGGCCAGCGCCAGCGCATC
>JBOHKF010000440.1:0-2143 GCA_050729015.1 Rhizomicrobium sp.
GTGCTTGAGCGCGCTCAAGCACCACGACCGGGCCGTCGCCGCCTTCGTGATGGCGCTCAGGCTCAAGCCCGATTATGCCGACGCCCATTATAGTTTGGGCATCGCTCTTTTGCGGCTGGGCCGCAACGACGATGCCGTCAAAGCCTTTGCCCGGGCGGTCGCAATGGAGCCCGGCTTTGCCGAGGCTCATAACAATCTCGGCCTCGCGCTCACCGCCCTCGGGCGTTACCGGGAGGCGGTTGGCGCCTTCGAGGCATCGCTTGCCCTTCAAACGTCCGCCCGAACCTTTGCCAATCTGGGGGCGGCCCTTCACCGGCTTGGCCGAGAGGAAGAATCCATCGCCGCCTTCGAGAGGGCCCTGGCGCTCGACCCCGACCTCGCCGACACCAGGGCGCAGAAGCTTTATCAGGAACGCCTGATCTGCCTTTGGACGGCGGGTTTCGGCCCGGCCAGCCTGGCCGATCTGGGGGTCAAGGGCGAAGCCGTGCGCCCTTTCGTGATGCTGCCTTTGGACGACGCACCGGCGCGCCAGCGCGCCAGAGCCGAGCGTTTCTCGAAAGGAAAATTCATCCAGGCGGAGATCGCCCCTTTCGTGCGACCCGCGACGCCGCCGGGGCGCCTGCGAATCGGTTATTTCTCCGCCAATTTTCACGATCACGCCGTGATGCAGATGCTGGCACGGCTGCTCGAATTGCATGATCGCGCGCGCTTCGAGATTCACGCCTACTCGTATGGACCGGACTCCGACGACGCGATGCGGCGGCGTGTGAAAGGCGCGGTGGAGGCTTTCCATGACGCCCGCCCCCTCGACGACCGCGCCACGGCCCAGCTTGCCCGCGACCATGGCATTCATATCGCCGTCGACCTGATGGGGCATACCGAGAACGCGCGGACCGAAATTTTTGCCTACCGCGCCGCTCCCGTCCAGATTGCCTATCTGGGCTATCCCGGCACCATGGGCGCCGCTTTCATGGATTATCTGATTGCCGATCCTGTCGTGATCCCCGAAAGCGCGGCCGGGCATTATTCCGAAAACATCGTCTTCCTTCCGGGAAGCTACATGCCCGGGGACGATCGCCGAGAGATTTCGCCAACCGCCCCAACCCGCGCCGACATGGGTCTTCCGGAACGCGGCTTCGTCTTCTGCTGCTTCAACAACAGCTACAAGCTTTCGCCAACCGAATTCACCATCTGGATGCGGTTGTTGCGAGAGGTGAAGGCAAGCGCGCTGTGGCTCAACAAGCCCAATTCCTGGGCCTTGCGCAATCTCAGGAACGAAGCCCTGAATCATGGCGTCGAGCCGGGCCGGCTGGTCTTCGCCGAGCGAGTCGGGATGGCCGAGCATCTGGCCCGTCATCGCCTTGCCGACCTGTTCCTCGACACCTTCGGCTATAACGCCCACTCGACCGCCTCGGACGCGCTGTGGGCGGGACTGCCGCTCATTACCAAACCGGGCCGGAGCTTTGCCGCGCGGGTGGCTGCCAGCCTGTTGGAAGCGCTGGGCCTGCCGGAAATGATCGCCGACTCCGAGCCGGCCTATGAGCGGCTGGCGCTGATGCTCGCCCGCGATCCCGAAAAGCTGACCGCCGTCAGGGCCAAATTGTGGCAGCTCCGGCAAAGTTCGCCGCTGTTCGACAGCGCAAGGGTCGCCCGGCATCTCGAGAGCGCCTACGCCTTGGCCTATGGCCGCTATCTGAGAGGCGAGCCGGCGGCCGACATGCACATCACCTGAGCTTCGCCAGCTCCTCCGGCTTGCGCACGCTCACTTCGAGATCCTTCAGTCGGCCGGTGGCCAGCGCATAGACCCAGCCGTGCAAGGAAAGCCTTTGGCCGCTCGCCCACGCCCGCTGCACGATCGCGCTCGACCCTGTGTTCTTCACCTGTCGCACGACATTCAGCTCGCACAATCTGTCATGGCGCTGTTGGGGGTCGGTTATGGCATCGAGTTCGCCATAATGCGCCGTGGCCACTTCGCGGATGGGCTTAAGCCATCGATCCATCTCGCCATGGGGTTTGCCGTCAATGGCCGCGGCGATACCGCCGCAGTCATAATGGCCGGCGACGATGACATCGCGGACCTTGAGGGTTTCGACGGCGAATTGCAGCACCGAAAGACAGTTGGGGTCGGAAGTGAGGGCAAAAT
>JBOHKF010000441.1:0-12550 GCA_050729015.1 Rhizomicrobium sp.
TTCTGGAGTTCGGCGGCGTGATCCTCGGCCCATTCGGTCGAACCCAGCAGCATGGGTTCTTCGGCGTCCCAACTGGTATAGACAATCGTGCGCTTGGGCTTCCAGCCCTGCTTCTCCAACTGGCCGAGTGCTTTGGCTTCGGCCAGAAGGGCGACCTGCCCGGACATGGGATCGCTGGCGCCGAACACCCAGCCGTCATGATGATTGCCGCGAACCACCCATTGATCGGGAAACTGCGAACCTTTGAGAGTTGCGACCACGTCGTAGATGGTCTTGAGGCCCCATTCCGATTTCACCATCAAATGGACCGGCACCGACCCGGTGACCCGATAAGTGATGCCCAAATGACCGCGCCAGTTGGCGGGCGCCACCACGCCATCCATGGCGCCCAGCAGGACGCGTGCGTCGGCATAGGAAATGGGCAGGGCAGGGATCTTAAGAATGGTGGGCGATGTTTCGCGGGTGAGCCGCTTGGCATTTGGCTTGGCGGCGATGCCCGGCGTGAGAGGATCGCCCGGGAAGATGGTCATGTCGGCCACCGATCCGCGCTGTATCCCCTGCGGCGGGCGCATTGGGCCCTTGGGATAGACCGCGTCCACGGAATAGCCGTCGTCGGCAGGGTCGGAATAGATCAAGGCTCCGACCGCGCCATGGTCTTGCGCCAGCTTGACCTTCAGTCCGCGCCAGCCTTGGCCATACCGGGCGATGACGATCTTGCCTTTGACGGAGATGCCAAACTGTTCGAGTCGCCGGTAATCGTCGACATTTCCGTAATTCACATACACAAGGGGCGCCGTGACGTCGCCATCGCCTTGATAGGCGAGATAGGCGGGAAGCGCGTATTGCCTCGCGGTCGCGCTGGTGTCGCCCGGAATGGGCACTTCCTGAAGCGTGGCCCGCCAGCTCCGCGAAGGGATTTCCAGCATTTCGTCTAGGGGGGTGGGATAAAGCACGTCGTAGGTTTCGATATGGGCGTCCCAGCCGAAGCTTTTGAATTGTTGGAGTATCCAATCGGCGTTTGCCTTGTCATGGGGAGAGCCAACCTGGTTGGGCTCGGCGACCAGAAGCTTCATCCAGCCGCCCATTTCATGCGGGTCAATGGCGGCGTCAAAACGCGAATTCAGGTTGGCATCGCCACTGGGGATTTGCGCGAGCGCTCCTCCGCCAAGGAGCAATCCCGCAAAACCCAAAAGGATGAAGCGCCGCATTGAAGCCCCCGATCTCGAGCAATTCCGGGAAAAGTGCGAAACGCTCATCCGCCCGGAATTGCGACCAAACAACAGCCCGGAGGATCGCCGAATTCGTGAAAAGATAACCCGCCTGGCCCGTCAACGGCAGACCATATCGGCGCTTTTACGCCGCGTCAAAAGCCGTGGCTGGCCGGAGCAAGTCCGGCAAAAGCGCGAAGCGGTATTTGGAGACCGGGTTCAGACAAGACGAGTCCACCCTTCCGGCGCAAACGCGGGGAAATTCGTCAGAGCGCGGACTCGATCCATTCCTTGATTTTCGATTTCGGCAGCGCACCCACCTTGGTGGCGGCCACCTGGCCTTGCGAGAAAATCATCATGGTTGGAATCCCCCGCACGCCGTACTTCGTGGGGACATGAGGATTCTCGTCGATGTTGATTTTGGCGATGGTCAGTTTTTCGCTCAGTTCGGCCGAAAGCTCCTCCAGGGCAGGCGCGATCATCCGGCATGGCCCGCACCATTCGGCCCAGAAATCCACCAGAACCGGTTTCTTGGCATCCAGGACATCGACCTGGAAGGACGCGTCCGTCACTTTGATGGCCATCGGTTCAGTCCTTGAGGGGCGGCCCCCTATCTAGGAACGCTTCCCGTCCGGGTCAAGGCGTTGTCGGACCCGAGCCCATTCGCGGTCCAGAATCGCCTCGGTAAGCCGCATCAGAAAAGGGCCCTCGGTCCAGATCAGGCCGCAAACCACGGTTCTGCCCGGAAAAATGCGGCTCGCTGCGGCGCGATAGAGCGCCATCTGGGTGAGATAGACGGGACTGACATCTTCCTGGCGCGAAGGGGGCGGGCGGTGGGTCTTGAAATCCACGATCAGGACCTCGCCGGGCGTGACCGCGAGCCTATCCACTCTGCCACCTACGCGTGCATCTGGGCCCAGCTCCGGTAGAGCGGCGAGAAAGGCAACTTCAGCGCGGCTGGATCGCGTGAAGGCAGCGGCGAATTGCGGGTTTTCGATGATACCGATGGTCGCCTTGGCGATTTCCCGGGCTTCGTCTTCGGGAAACCCGCGACCGATCGCGTATCGGGCCGCGATTTGCATTCGCGTCTGAGGAGCGACGTCGGGGAGGCGTGCCAGCAGCGTGTGAATCAGATTGCCCCGCTTGAACCGATCCTTTCCCCCGCTCAGTGGCGAGAGCGGCGGCGGCTCCGGCAGCCCCACGGCATCGGATGGGCGGATCAGGGGGGAAAGAAGCCGCTGGCGAGGTGGATCATGGACCGTCAGCCAGCGGGGCATCTCCTCCTTGGCCGTCCCGGCCGAAGCGGAACTTCTCTTTTCGTTCTCGACATCCCCGATGGCGAGCGCCTTTCTTCCATGGCGAATCAGGGGTCGGCCCATCGCGCCGGCCGCGGCCTCGGCCAACCGATACCAGGAGCCTTGGCGCACGCCCTGGCGATTCTCGAAGCCGCAGACATAAAGCCGGTCGCGCGCCCGGGTAAGCGCGACATAAAGAAGGCGCCGATGCTCGGCGAGGGTTTCCTGTTCCTCAAAGCGCTTGACCGCCTTTACGCAGTCGGGGGCGTCGGCCTCGGCCAAGGGAAACAGAACCCCGTCGCCATGATAAAGCAGATGGCCTTTGCGCGCAGGTGAATCGGGAAGGGTCGTTGTGTCCGGCAGGATGACGATGTCGGCCTCCAGTCCCTTGGCGCCATGCACCGTCATCACCCGCACTTGATCGCGGGCCCGCTCCATGTCCCGCTTGACTTCCGTATTGCCCCGCGCGACCCAATCGAGAAATCCCTCCAGCGAGGGCGTGCGGGTCTCTTCGTAACGCAGCGCGAGCGAAAGAAACTCCTCGATGGCATCCTGGGATTCCGGGCCCAGTGAGGCGATAAGCGCGCGCTTCTTGTCCAAGGCGATCAGGGCGTGGCTGAAAAATTCGAATGGCGGCGCAAAGTCGACACTGGCGAGCATCTCGCTCAAGAACCTGTGGGCTGCATCGAAGGGCGGGCGATCGCGCCTTCCCGCCAGCGCCTGCCATAAGCTTGCCCCCCGGCGGTGGCAAAGGGCGAAGAGGTCGTCCTCGCCAAGCCCGACCAGCGGTGATTTGAGCAGCGCCGCCAAGTCCAGGTCATCTTCGCGCTGAAGTGCGAAACGCCCAAGCGCCATCAAGTCCATAACCGCGATCTGTTCGGTCAAGACGATGCGGTCCGCGCCCGAGACGGGAATTTGGCGCAACTTCAATTGACGGATCACTTCGCCGCCAAAGGGCTCGCGCCGCGGCAGCAGGATCATGATGTCGCCCGGCGAAACCGGCTTGTCGTGGCCGGGAAGCGCTTGCGGGGTTTCGAGCCAATCCTTGATCTGCTTCGCCACGCGACGTGCCAGAAGCACCACGGGACTGTCTGCTTGCGGTGCATCAACCGGCAGATAGAAATCCCGTTTCACCGTCGGGGATGGCGCCAGCGACACCCAAAACTCGACTCCGCCCCGCTCGCTCGCACGATGGGCGGTATGGCGAATGGGATCGCCGCGGGAGCTGAGGCCCGTCCGCGCCCCCGGATCCGCGAATACGCGATCCACGAATGACAAAATCGCGGGGGCCGAGCGGCGTGACATTTCCAGGGATTGGTCCACGAACGGCTGGCCGGCTGCGGCGGCAAGGCGCTCGAAATGCCGGCGGTTGGCGTCGAACTGCAGGGGATCGGCGCCCTGGAAACTGAAGATGGACTGCTTTTCGTCTCCAACCGCGAAAATGGTGCGAAACCGGCCGGTCCTGCCTTCGCCGGCGAAGAATTCCTCCGCCAGCTTGCGCACGATGCGCCATTGTTCGGGGCTGGTGTCCTGGGCCTCGTCAATCAGGATGTGGTCAATGCCGTTGTCGAGTTTGAAGAGCACCCAGCTTGCGGCATCGCCGCTCTCCAGGAGCGCCCGTGTCTTGACGATCAAATCGTCGTAATCGAGTACGCTGCGCCTTTTCTTGGCGTCGGCATATTCCTTTCGCACCGCCTGGATCAGGGTCAGCGCGCGCTCCGTCAAGCGCGCCGCGCGGGCCGCCCGCCGCCGGTCCTCCGCCGCGCAAAACCGGGTCTGAAGATCGATCACATAGGCGAGGAGGTCGGGTCGGGCAGCTTCGAGCTTTTTCGACACCAGCCTGATCCGTGGCATGCCTTTATCGGTGATAAGCCAGCGGTTAAGGGCCAAGAATCCGTCGGCCTTGAAATCGCCGGCCAAGAATTCGCCCAATGCCGCGGCTCCGTCTTGGTCGCCGGCGCGGCCCTGGCTGAGCCAGTCGCGGGCGGCTCGGAGGCGTTGGGCCTCGCCGCGCAGGAGTGCGCAAAAGTCGCCCGCCGTGTCGCAATCGGGATCCACACGGTGCGCGCGCCAGATTTCTTCCTTGAAATTCCGGTCGTGCAGGCCATCGAAGAAGCGGTCGAGTTTTCTGCGATCGTTGCCGAGGGCTGCGTCAAGAATGGAGATGAGCCGCGCTTCGCCTATCTCGGTGACCAGAAAGGCGGTTGCTTCGGCCAGCGGCGCTTCGCGCCGTCCGGCGCGTTCCAGCGTTTTTTGCCGGGCCTCGCCGATGAGCGCGCGGGCTGCGGCATCATCGAGCACGTCGAAGCGGGGCGCCACCCCGGCCTCGACGGGAAAGCGCGCGAGGATGGTCTGGCAGAAGGCGTGCAAGGTGAGAATCTTGAGGCCGCCCGGCGTTTCCAGGGCCTGGGCAAAGAGGCGGCGGGCCTTGGGCAGATCAATCGTCTCCGCGCCGATCGCGGCAATTTTTTTCTCAAGAGCGTGGTCGCCAAGCATCGCCCATTCCCCCAACTGCTCGAACAGCCGGTGCTGCATCTCCGCCGCGGCCGCCTTGGTGAAGGTGAGGCAAAGAATTTTTTCCGGTCCGGTGCCCGCGAGCAGCAGGCGTGCCACCCGGTTCGCCAAGGTGAAAGTCTTTCCGGCGCCCGCGTTGGCTGCAACCCAGGCGGAGTGCGCAGGGTCGGAGGCGTGGATCGCAGGTTCAATCATTCTTCCTCCCAACCCGCTACCGCCCAGGCACGAACCCGCGCCAAGTGATCGTAATCGCCCACGCTATCCACGCGGAACGGCTGCACCCGCGACGGATAGGGGGTTTCAGGATCGTCGAAAATGACAATGCGGGCTTGAAGGGCGGCCATGGCTTTCTCGATCAACTGCGGTACGTCGGCGAGGGGCTGCGTACTCCCGCCTTCGCCGCTTCCGGAAACACGGATATAGATCAGGTCTTCGACCGCCGATTTGTCCAAACCCGCAAAACCGCCCGCCTCCAGGATCGCGCCTTCCAGCGGCAATTGCGGCGTGAGCAAGTCCCTCACTTGCGCCGCAGTGGGCGGCTTACCGCTTTTATAATCCAATATGACGGCCTTGCCGTTCTTGAGAATGTCAATCCTGTCGGCTTTGGCCGTGAGAGTGAAATCTCCGCCCGGCGCGGGAAAGATCTTCGCGCCGGATATTTCAACGGCGGACCGCGCCGTATCGGCCGTCCTGCGCTGTTCAAATCCTACGAACCAGCGAGCGGCGTTTTCGAAACGAGGACGCCAGACCGCCAACATGGCCTGGGGGATGGCCAATTCGCCGAATACATCGTCGGCGATCGCCAACAACTCTTCGATGCCGTTGCCCTGAGGCATCCCGGGAAAGCGTTGCTTGTAGATTTCCAGGGCTTTGTGCAAGGCGATCCCGCGCTCCAGCGGCCCGATGGCCGCGTCCAACGGATCCAGCGGATCGAGTTCGAGAACGTGGCGGGCGTAGATCGCGTACGGATCGCGCAACCAGGTTTCGATCTCGGTGACGGAAAGCTTTCGGGGTCTTGCAGCCATGGGCGGGCGGGGCATGGGCGGGGGCGCTGAAGGAAGATGGACGACTTCGCTCAAAGCCGGTGCCCAGCGCGCAAAGGGGCTTTCGGGGATTTTCAGTCCCAAACCCTTCGTCAACTGATCGAGGCGCGTGAGCCAGCGGGAGGCGACTGCGGGAACCCCTTCCACTCTGGCGGCGCGGGTGAGCAAAACCTGCCTTCCCGTCGCAAGCATGGCGAAATCATGCGCCGCCAGACCGATGGCGCGCTCGGGTTGCTCGAGCCCGAGTTTTTTGCGCATGGGCCGCGAGAACCAGGGATCGGTTGCCGCCTTTTGCGGCCAGGTGCCTTCGTTGAGTCCTCCCAGGATGGTGAGGTCGAAGTTCTGCAACCGGGCTTCCAGCGGCCCCAGGATGCCGATGCCGGAGTGCGTACCATATGCGGGCCGAACCGGTATCGTCATGGCGAAAGCTCGCAAAAGCGATGGATAGGCGTGCGGTTCGAAAGGCGGCAGATTTGCGGCATCGTCGCGAAATCGGGCGAAGAATAAAGCGGCCGCTTCTCCGTCCACATCCCGCCAGATAGGGTTCTCGCCGCCAAGGCGCTGGGCGGTGTCCAGATGAACGGCGATCATTTCGTCCAGGAAGATTTCCGATTTGGCGAAAGCCCTTTCCAATGGCGCCAGACATTCGGAAATCTTCTGCCACCACGCCATCATTTTGGCGCCCGCTTCTCTCTGCTCGGGCGACCTCGCCTCCTTGGCGGCAAGGTGAGCGCGTCTGGTTATGCCTGAAAGGCCCGGATCGGGACGTGGACCGCGCAAGGCCAGGCGATCCAGGGACCGGACGTGGGCCCGGAACGCCTGAGGCTTCATGTCCAGGGCGGCGAAAGGATGCTTGAGCAATCCCAGGAGCGAGACCGGTGCGAAGTCTGCGTCCGCCGCTTCTGCCATCAGGCAAAGAAATGCACCGGCGGGAGTGTGCGCCAGGGGCCGCCCGGCGGAATCGTCAATGGCGATGCCCCAGCGGCGCATTTCGGCCGCCACGCGGCGCGCCAGCGTGCGGTCCGGCGTCACCAGGGCCGCGCTTTTTCCTTCGTGCTCCAGCGTTTCTCTTAAGGCCAGTGCGATCGCCAGCGCTTCCGCCGCCGGGTCGGTCGCAGCCACGAGAGCCATGCCAGCGAGGCCGTCCGACAAATTGCCGCCCCGCCCCCCGGCGAGTGCGCGCCAGGCATCGGTCGTAGGAGCGGGCCGCAGACTTTCCCTTATCAGCGTTTCGCGCGCCGGATGCGGACAAGCCCGATGCCAGTCTTTGACCACTCCTCGTTCTTCGCCAATGGCATCGAGCAAGATCTTCAAACCATATTGGAAGTGGCCGGGGTCGAGTTCCTGCCAGCTCTTTTCGTCAAGGTCGCGGTCGAGGCCCGGCAGGACGAGCGCGCCTTGTCGCATGCGGGCGATCACCGCCAGCAGCCTGGCGGTGGCGGGAATGGAGCCGGTCGAACCTGCCGCGATCACCGGTCCCGGAGGGGGATGGGTCTTGAGGCGCTGGGCCAGCGCATCCAGCACCAGCTTGCGCCGCGCTGCGGGGTTGAGAGCCTTCTCTGCCATGAGCAGTGACGGCCATTGGTCGCGGATCAGGGTGAGAAAGCGCGTGACCTCTTCCCAATGGGCGGCCAGTGGAAGGGGCGCAAGCTCCGCGAGCCCGGCAAGGTCGGCCTCCTGGCGCTCGGCCTCGTCCATGACGGAGGCGAGGCTTTCGGCCAGGGCCATGGCGTGGGCGAAGCCGATGTCGATGCCCCGATTCTCCTCCCAGCAGCGGATCAGCGACGTGAGCAGAAGTTGCCGGCGGATGGGGCTGATCGCGGGAGCGATCTCCAATCCTTCGGGAAGGTCATCGAAATCTTCATCCTCGCTCTCGCCCAAGGCACGAAATTGAGGAAGCAGCGTCGCTCCGCCCAGGACGCGGGCAAAACTGTCGCCGAAATTGCGAGCCGCGCGCCGGGTGGGGAGATAGATCGTGACATCGGCCAATGCGAACGCGCCCTTTTCCGAGCGCGCCATCAGGCCGTTGGCCAGCCATTCGCCAAAGGGCGCGCCGGCGGGAATGGTGAAGACGCCGCTCATCCCCTTCGCCCGGCCAGAAATGCTTCAGCTTGGCCTAGCGCCTTTGGACTGCCCACATGCAGCCACGTCCCTTCGAGTCTCACGCCATGAAGCCTTCGGCGGGCGATGGCCCGATCCCATACGACATTGGTCGAAAACACCGGTCCCGGCGGATCGGCGAACAGGCGCGGATGGGCGATCTGCACGCCGGGGAAGGCGAAGGGTGAAATCGTCCGACCGGCCCGGCGGCTCACCTGCCCGGTGGAAGAAAGGCGGAAATCGCCCCGCCACCCCTCATAGCCGAGCGCCGTCACCATCGGGGCCAGCAGCAGAAGTCCATCCATGCGTGCGTCGTCCCAGACTTTTGTCATGGTCGCCAGCGCGGAATTGTAGCCTTCGGTCCAGATCGAATCCGAATTGAGAATGAAGAAGGGCTCGCCATTGAAATGAGACAGCGCTTTGACCGCGCCGCCGCCGGTGTCCAATGGCTTCCCGTCTTCCATGGAGTAGCGGACCTCGATATCGCGCCGGCCTGCGAGATGGGCGCGTAGCATCTCGGGCTTGTAGTGGAGATTGACGACCGCCATCTCCACGCCCGCCGCCACCAACCGGTCGAGGCTGTGGTCTATCAGAGCCTTGCCGCCCACCTCGATGAGGGGCTTGGGGCGCTCGCTGGTGAGAGGGCGCATGCGCAAGCCCAGGCCTGCGGCCATCACCATGGCGCGCCGGATCATGCGGGCTGCCCCGCAGGCAAGCGGCGCCGCGCCCTGGGAAGGACACGCTCGTACCAGGCTTCAAGTCCCGCGAGCAGCGGGTGAGAAAGATCGTTTTCCAGGTAGGCCCAGACCCGCGGCAGATAGTCCAGATAGCGCTGCTTGCCGTCCCGGACATGGAGCCTGGCAAAGATTCCCACGATCTTGGTGTTGCGCTGGGCCGCCATCAGGGCCATCTCGGCCCGGAATCGGGGCTCATCGAGAGCTACGCCTTGGGCGTGCACGGTAGTCAGATAATGACGCGTCGCGCCCGCCGCGAGAGCGGCCGGCACGTCGCGGCGCGCATCTTCGATCAGAGAAACGAGGTCGTAGGCGCGGCTTCCGGCCACGGCATCCTGAAAATCGATCAGACCGACCCGCGCTGGGCCCTTTCGCTCCGGCAGCCACAGAAGATTCTGGGCATGGTAATCGCGATGCACCAGCACGGGTTGACCTTTTTCAATCTCCTTCAGGGCGCTTCGCCAGAGCGCGCGATGCTCCTGGCATTCGCTTTCGCTGGCCCTTCGTCCCAATGCCAGCGGCAGAAACCATTCCAGCATCAGGTCGGTCTCTGCAATGAGGGCAATCGCGTCATAGGGAAAGAGCGGCAGTTGCACCTCCCCATCACTCTGGGCGATACCGGGCGCGAAGGGCAAAGACCGGGGTGCCGGCTCGGCATGAAGACCTGCCAGCACTTCGACCGCGGCGAGATAAAGTTCTTCTTCGGCAGAATGCCCTCGCGCGATCAACTCGGTGAAAAGGCCATCGCCCAGGTCTTCGGTGAGCACCAGGCCCTGGCGGTAGTCGGCCGCCAGAATCGCAGGCGCCGAGAAGCCGCGCGCCCGAAGATATCGGGCCACGGCCGCAAAGCGCCGACAGTCGGCGCCTGCCAGCCGGGCCGTGGCATTGTAGCCCGATGCAGCCCGCGCCCCTTCATCCGCATCCGGGGGCGCCGCAGCCGGCTCGGCCCCCTGGGGCTGGTCCATCAGCATGGCGGTCCGTCCGCCAAGGACAAGGCGCGCGTAACTGCGGGTCGAGGCATCGCCATTGAGCGGCATCGCACGCGCCTCTCCCCAGCCGGCGGCAGCAAGAAACGCGTGCCGGTCAGGCATTGGCCTTCTCCAGGCTTCGCCACGCGGCTGGTCCTTCCAGGATGGCATGGCGTTCGGTTTCGGCCTCGAGCCGGACGAGAAGCGCGTTCCCCGGCAGGCGTCCCGAGGCTCGGTCCGGCCACTCGACCAGGATAGCACCCTGTTCGAGGGCCTCCTCCATTCCCAGTTCGTCCATCTCGGAAGCCCGCTTGAGACGGTAGAGATCGTAGTGGGTAACGGCGAGACGGGGAGTCCTATAGGCCTGGGCCAAGGTGAATGTGGGGCTCGGTACCCTTTCCGCCACGCCAAGGGCTGCCAGAATAGCCCGCGCCAAGGTGGTTTTTCCGCTTCCCAGATCGCCATCGAGAAGCACCACATCGCCCGTTCCCAGGTGGGCCGCAATGGCCGCACCCAGGGCTTCGGTCGCCGCCAAATCGGCGAGCGCCACGATCATGCGAAATCGATCCGTCATGAGCCCTTCTAGCGTTCTCTCCCATGGCCGGAAAGGCGGTTGGCAGGGACCGGCCCGCATGCTAGCCCGCCTCCGGAATTTCGCGAAAAACATGCCGGAACATATCGTCATCATTGGTGCGGGACAGGCAGGTGCGCAGGCGGTCCAGAGCCTTCGCGCCGAAGGCTTTCACGGCCGACTCACCCTGGTGGGCGATGAGCCCTTCGCGCCCTATCAGCGTCCGCCGCTTTCAAAGGCCTATCTGCTCGGCACATTCGCGCGCGAAAGACTGTTCCTCAAGTCGGAAGGCTTTTTCAGGGAGGCCGGCTGCGAGCTGATTCTCGGCACCAGGGCGCTCGCCATCGACCGCCAGGCCAAGATCGTGAAGCTGGGCTGCGGCCGCAGGCTTGGCTATGACAAGCTTCTGCTCGCCACCGGAACCCGCGTGCGCAGGCTCCGTTGCGCTGGCGCCGATTTGCCGGGCCTTCACTATCTGCGCGGCATCGCCGATGTGGATCGTCTGCAGCCGAAATTCAAAACCGGCGCCCGCCTTGCCGTTGTCGGCGGGGGCTATATCGGCCTCGAAGTTGCCGCCGTCGGCGCCAAGCGCGGCCTCAAGGTTATGGTGTTCGAGGCGGCGGCGCGGCTGATGCAGCGCACGGTGTCGAGTCCGGTTGCGGATTTCTATGCCCGCGAGCATGAAAAAGCCGGAGTCTTCCTCAAGTTGAGCACGCACGTGGAGGGGTTCGAAGGTGATGTCGAGGTGCGCGGATTGCGCGCCGCAGGGGTTTTTTATCCTGCGGACATTATCGTGATCGGTATCGGCGTCGTGCCAAATGACGAACTTGCGACGGCCGCCGGACTTCCCACCCGCGACGGGATCGTCGTCAACCGGAACGCCATGACCGACGATCCGGCCATCTTCGCAGCCGGCGATTGCACCCGCCATCATGGACATGACGGCACGGAGATCCGGCTCGAATGCGTGCAGAACGCGATCGACCAGGCCCGCCATGCCGCGCTGGCCATGCTGGGCAAGGCCAAAGCCTATGGCGAGGTACCGTGGTTCTGGTCGGATCAGTACGATCTCAAGCTGCAGATTGCCGGCCTCGCGCGGCCGTCCGACCGGACGGTGCTGCGCGGGTCGCCATCTTCCCGCAAGTTTGCGGTCTTTCACCTGCGCGATGGCATCCTTGCGGCGGTCGAGGCCGTCAATGCCGCGCCCGAATATATGATGGGTAGGAGGATGATCGCCGATGGCGCCCGGATTTCCTCCGCGAAACTGGCCGACACGTCCATTTCCATCAAGGCGCTTGGTGAATGCCGAAGGTGACCTTCATCCAACCCGACGGCTCGCGGCAGACGGTGGAGATCGCGCTCGGCTGGTCGGTGATGGAGGGGGCGGTGCGCGACAATGTCCCCGGCATAGACGCCGATTGCGGTGGGGCGTGCGCCTGCGCGACCTGTCATGTCTATGTGGAGCAGGCATGGCTGGCCAGGTTACCGCCAAAATCAGAGATGGAGGAAGCGATGCTGGATTTTGCGCCTGCCCCCAAGTCCAACAGCCGGCTCTCTTGCCAATTGCGAGTCACTTCCGGGCTTGACGGACTCGTGGTCCGCATTCCGCCTTCCCAACACTAGCCCAATTACGGATAGGCGACCCGCCCGGCTTTCTCCTGGCGGGCCGCGTCGCCCGCCTTGCGGTGGCGCGGAAGATGGCAGCGCACCAGGGTGCCGTCATCGCTCTCGATCTCCACCCAGCCGCCATGCAGCTCCGCAAAGCGGTTCACCAGCGCCAGGCCAAGACCCGCACCGGCGTGCCCGCTCGAACGGTTCTGCGCCGAGAAACGTTCGAAGACATTGGCCTTCACATCCGGCGCCAGTCCGGGGCCGTTGTCGGCGACGGCGATTTGAACGTCTTCGCCCAGAATCCGCCCCGATAGTCGGACCGTGCCGCCGCGAGGGGTATATTTGAACGCGTTGGAGAGAAGATTGAAAACGATCTGCCGCATGCGCCGCTGGTCGGCCAGGAACGGACCGGCGTCGGGGTTGCAGTCCAGATTCAGGGTGATCTCCGTCTTGGCTGCCCACTCGCCGGCATGGTTGGCGACGTCGGCCAGGAGGCCGTAGAGATC
>JBOHKF010000442.1:0-1772 GCA_050729015.1 Rhizomicrobium sp.
GTAGTGGACATTAACCCCGATCTCGTCCTTCCTCAGCGCGGAGAAAAGACCGGCGCGGTCGACGGGCGCCTGATCCTTGAGTTGGATCACATAAAGATGCCAGGCCGGGGTCGCGTACGTGCCGACATGCGGCGGGACCAAGGGAAGGCCGGCCAAGCCGCGATGGTAGCGATCCGCAAGCTGGGCGCGGCGGACAACCCACCGATCCAGCCGCTTCGCCTGGGAGATCCCCAGGGCGGCCAGGGCATCGGTCATCCGATAATTGAAGCCCAGAAGCAACTGCTGGTAGTACCAGGCTCCTTCGGACGGGGCGGTCATCTCCGCCTCGTCGCGGGTCGTACCGTGATTGCGAAGCATTGCCATTTTTCGCGCCAGTTCCGGGTCGTTGGTGACCGCCATGCCGCCTTCGGCCGTGGTAATGATCTTTACGGGATGGAAGCTGAATATTGCGATGTCGCTGAAGCGGCAATCTCCGATCGGCTTGTCCCGATAGCGGCCCCCGATCGCATGAGACGCATCTTCTATGATGCGAAAGCCGTAAGCCTGCGACAAGCGATGAATGGCAGCCATGTCGGCAGATTGCCCCGCCATATGAACCGGAATGACCACTTTGGGAAGGCGGCCGCGCCCCGACGCCTTGACCAGCTTTTGTTCAAGTGCGCTGGCGCTCATATTGAACGTGAGGGGATCAATGTCCACGAAGTCAATCTCGGCGCCGCAATGGCGCGCGCAGTTGGCGGTGGCGACGAATGTGATCGGGCTGGTCCAGACAACGTCTCCCGCGCCGACGCCAAGCGCCAGGCAGGCAAGGTGCAAAGCCGAGGTCGCGCTGTTGACGGCCACGCCATGGGCCGCGCCGCACTTTTCTTTCACGATCTGCTCGAAAGCGGGGACCGCCGGCCCCTGGGTGAGCCAATCGGAACGCAAGACTTCGGTGACGGCCCTTATGTCCTCTTCCTCGATCAGTTGCCGGCCATAGGGAATGTAGGTCTTACCTCCGGAATCCGGCTTCACTTTGGCCTTGTCTTGAGCGGTCATCCCGGTTTTGCCTCGTTTCCGGCGATCGAAAAGCGAACCCGGCGGGGACCTTCCCGGTACGGCATGGGCTTGCGGGTATCGTCCAACTCCAGTGCCGAAAGAATAAGCTGGCAGAACAACTTTCCTCCGGTGACCCGGTGTACGAGTAGGCCGATCAGCGGCGATTCCTCCCGTTCCACTTCGATCCGCACGCCGCGCCGGCCGTCGCTCAGTTCCGCCCACCCTTCGGTCATTCCCAAAGCGCAGGACGCCGAGACCAGGAAGGACACGGGAGCCCCGTGCTCGATCGTTTTTCCTCCCAGCCGGAAATGCTCCGATGCATGGCCGCCATTGTTGGTGGTCAGGACCAGGTCATCTTTTTGGAAGGACTCCTGCAACAAGGTCACGTGGCCAAGTCGGAGCGAGCCGCGGCCCCAATTCTCCCAGTCGAACGCGATGTCGAAGTCAATGCGTGGCGCGGTCGCCGAAAAGTGCATGACTTTCCGGATGGGTCCCATCGGCGTGTGGATTGCGCCATGCACGGCGATAGCCCCGTCGCCCCGGCGCTCCACTCTTGTCTCTGCCCATTCCAGGTCGGTCACTTTGGGTTCGCCGGGCGCTTCCATGACGCAGTCCCCGGTATACCAATCGGCCTGAAGCGCGATGTCGTCGAAATGGCCGTGGGGTATTCCGCCAATCAGGGGAACGAAGTCGGGGAAAAATCCCGCCCGCTCGATCGCCAGCCCCCGGCGTCT
>JBOHKF010000443.1:0-3634 GCA_050729015.1 Rhizomicrobium sp.
GAAATGCACTTTCAGTTCCTCTGCTACCGGACCCCCAGGAACGCCGCGCCCAGCTCGGCAATCAGCTCCTCGGCCGCGCCGGCCTCGCTGCCGAACCTGCCTTTCAGGTCTCGGGCACAGCGGGAGGCATGCCCGGTCAGGTGCGTCGCCTCATGGGCGAGGGTGGAATAATAGGCCACGGGATCGCGGAAGGCGGGGAAGGGCGGCATCTGGATGTAGTCGCTGCCGGGGCTGTAGAAGGCACGGTTTCCACCCTCGCGAATGTCGGCACCGATCGCCGCGAAGAACGCTTCAGCGTGGCCCGCCCCCTTGGTCGGGAGACGCCCCCGAACAGCCGGGCAAACCTTTGGGTGAGGATCTCAACCTGGCACGTACCGTCAGAAGCCCGTTCGGCCCGAACCTCTGAACTCGGTCAGGTTTCGATGGTGATCTCGGGGGTGATCTGTGCCTGAATGGCGTTGTAGAGTTGCGCTGCCTCGGCGGTACGCAACGACACAATCAGGCTGTAGCGGATTTTGGAATTGCCGCGCTGATGCGATGGATTTTCCCGCCACCATCCGCCCGTCGGATAGACAGCGATGGCACCGCGCGCCGCCAAATCAGCCGCCGACCCTTTCCAGGTGTCGGCATGCAGGGAACCACGATTGCGGAGCCGTGGGCCAATGACCCAACCCGGATCATTCGGCGAATATTTAGGCCGATCGCCGGCCTGAGCATTGATTCGCTGAATGAAGGCATCATCAGGCTCTTTGCTGCGCTTCACCTCGAACCGCAGACCATGGGACGCATAACCATGGCGCTTGGTCTGACCGCGCTCGCCGGGATTGGGTTCAATGAAATAGCTGAGCGTCACCCGCAGCTCGACATCCGCGGCGCCCAAATCCTCTAAAATCGCCTTCGGCCAAGGCAATTGATGCAGCACCAAATTCTTGGTCTTGATCTCGCTGCCCTTGATCTGGAACGGCTGCATGGTGCTCTCGATCACCAGCGTGACATCATTATCAAGGCTGCGCAGCGCCCGATTCAGCGACGGAACACCAAAGCCATAGCGGCGAAGCAGGTTGTTCTTATTGATCGCGCCAAGATGCCCCTTCATCGCCGGGGTCCATTCGGCGGAATGAACCATCAAACCGCGCACCGTCTCGGGCCAAAGCTGGGGCCGCTCCGCCAGAATCCGCGCCGCCATGCGGGCGGCAAGCGCCGTGGCGCCGCTGGTCTCCCCGATCGTGGTGAAGGCCCTCTCTTCCGGCCGGCGAAATGTGGTGAGCAAAGCCAGATCATCGACATTATCGCCGGCACCGGTCGCCGGATCGGTGCCGAGATTACCGCCCTCCAGGACAACATCCGGCTTTAACGGCCAATCCCAGTTCCAATTCACCGAAGTCCGGCTGGTCGGCATGAGATCACCGGCCGGCGCGAAAGCAGTCCAGCCCGCGTAATCCTGATCGGTGATAGTGATCTTCTCGGTGTAGGCCCCAACCGTCAGCACATTCCACGCCTGGGCCGGACTCTCGATCGGCGT
This sequence comes from Rhizomicrobium sp., assembly GCA_050729015.1. Classification (GTDB taxonomy): domain Bacteria; phylum Pseudomonadota; class Alphaproteobacteria; order Micropepsales; family Micropepsaceae; genus Rhizomicrobium. The sequence goes on from JBOHKF010000443.1 coordinate 1,523, forward strand.
TGTGTCGTTGCGGGTGAGATAGTCCGCCGGCTTCACCGGCTCCCGGATATTGCCCCCGGAAACTACGATCAAGCGTTGAACGTCCTCCTCGCCGAAGGCGAGCGCGTCCAGCTCGGCGGACCAGGACGAGGGCTTCCCAAGCCAGTCATCGCCTGGGCTGGTGACGGCGAGACAGATCGCGCGCGGTCGCCGTGGGGCCACGATTTCGGCGGCATAAATCGCCTGGGCGGTGATGGCGCCATACAGATCGGGGTCATTGGCGCCGTGATCGGGAAGGATCTTCACGGACTCCAGCCGATGCCGGAGCAACACTGGGCCGTTGGTCGCCAGCAGGTCGGCCAAGTCGCCATGCAGGGCAAGCCCGGATAGCTGCGTACCGTGCCCGCCGTGACTGAGACGGCTGGTATCCTCAACGGGCCACCTCCGATCATAGGCTTGCTGATCGGCCGGATTGAGACCGCATTGAATCAGCGGATGGCGATACGTCGTCCCGGAATCGAGAAGACAAACCGCCGGGGCATCGGCGGGCGGCGGCATGATCCGCCGCGCCAAATCATCGGACCATAGCCGCTGCTCGGCGCCGTCCATGGCCATGAACAGGCCGGGCGCATCACGCGCCAGCCGCAGCTCGGCGATGGTGTCAGTGTTGGCGACAATGTGCCCCAGAACCTCGGCCGTCGCGCACACCAGAACTACCTCCCGGTCGGGAAAGGTGAGGGCATGGTCGCGCACCATCAGGTCAAGGCGTTGCGCCGCCGCGTCAAAAGTGGGCCGCGTCCCTATGCGAAGCCAAACCTCCCACCAGGTCATTGCGCCGGGATCGGGAAACAGGTCGGTCTTATCGGTGTAGAGGGAACGGGCAACAGCCAAGCGCACCGTATCGATCGAGGCGATAAGCGTTTCGTTCTTCGGGCCGGTCTCGCCCTTTTTGTTCGGCAATCGGTCCTCGTCCCGATAGGCCGCGACCTTCTTCAGGTAATAATCGCGCTGCTTTTCCGGGACAAAGACGGTCGCCGCAATCTTCTCGCCCGCCAGCGGGCGCACGCTGGCCAGCGTGATCGGAAACTTCCCACCCTGCTTTTCCAGCTTGTCGATGATGCCGGCCTGTGCCGCCGGCAGCTCGAATTCGAGATAGAAGCCGGGCGTGCCGCCAGCGATAGCGCTATCACGCTGCGCCAACAGCACCTCGCCCGCCTGAACCGCATTGGCCAGCGCCTTGGTGAGTTGGTCGGCATGCGCCAGCCGGTCACGCGCCGGCAACTCATCACCGGACCCCTGGGCGCGATGGGCTGTGTAACCCTGGGCCGCGCCATGCCCCCGCAAGTAGATATGCGGGCGGTCCCGCAACGGTTCATCGGCCATAGGGAAGGGGCTTTCAGCGTCTTAGCGCGGATTGGCGCTCCGCGATGGCGCTGGACAAATCCTCGGCGGTGACGGTCTCCCGATCGGCCAACAGGGCTTGCTTGGCGGCATCTTCTGCCGCCAAAGCGAATTCCGCCTGGCTCAATCCGGCACCGACCGCAACCGCCGCCGGCCAGTCGATGCCTTTGGTTTTGAAGGTCGAGAGCCGGTTTTCGAGGATGCGCTGGGCAATCTCGCTGTCGGGTAGGGAATATTCGATCACGTCATCAAACCGGCGATAGAGTGCCGCGTCGAGCAATTCAGGGTGGTTAGTCGCGGCGATAATCAGGCTGTCGCTGTCATCGGCTTCGAGGAATTGCAGGAAGGAATTGAGGACGCGACGGATTTCGCCAACGTCATTGCGCTCGGTGCGTTTGGCGCCGATGGCGTCGAACTCGTCGAAGAAATAGACGCCCCTGGTCTCCGCGATCGCGTCGAACACCAGGCGCAGCTTGGCTGCGGTCTCGCCCATGAACTTGGTCATGAGACCATCAAGGACGATGGTGAACAGCGGCACGTGCAGCTCGCCGGCCAGCGCGGCGGCCGTCATCGTCTTGCCGGCGCCGGGCGGTCCCAACAGCAACAGCTTGCGCCGTGGGCGCAGCCCATGGCTGCGCAACCGGGTCTGCTGCCGCTGTTCGACCAGCACGCGGCGAAGCCGCTGCCCAAGGGCAGGGGACAGCACCATGCTGGACAGCCGCGTTTCAGAAT
>JBOHKF010000444.1:0-3167 GCA_050729015.1 Rhizomicrobium sp.
CGAAAGCCGCTCCTGGCAACCGCCGCTGCCAGTGGGCCGCCAGCCCGATCAGGTCTTGGCCGTCCGCCCCAAACCCATGCAACAACACCACCAACGCGGTGGCGTTGCCCTTTGCGGGCGGCACGCGCGGACCGGAAAGCAATGCCATGCGAGAACCGTATGACGGAAGGAATCCATGATCGTTACACGCTTCGCTCCTTCGCCAACAGGGTATCTGCATCTTGGTCACGCCTATGCCGCGCGGTGCGCGGCCGGGGCGGGCGACAGGTTTTTGCTCCGCATAGAAGATCTGGATATGAGCCGGGCGCGCGAGGACTTCGTCGCTGCCATATTCGAGGACCTGGCGTGGCTTGGCCTTTCCTGGGAGCGGCCGGTGCTGCGGCAATCCCGCCGTTCGGCTGCCTATCGGGCGGCTCTCGAAAAGCTCGAAAGCTTTTCCTATCCGTGCTTTTGCACCCGCAAGGAGATTGCCGAAGACGTCGCCGGCGCGGCTCTCGCGCCCCACCCGCCATTGCCCGGAGATCCTGAAGCCAGGCTCTATCCGGGCACCTGCCGCAGCCTTTGTGCAGCCGAGCGGGCCCGGCGCATCGAGGAGGGAGCGCCTTACGCATTGCGCTTGGACTGGGCCAAGGCGGCAGATCATGTTGGCGTTCTCACTTTCAGCGAGCACGGCCGGACGGTCGAGGTTCAGCCCTCGCGATTGGGAGATCTGGTGCTTGCGCGCAAGGACCTGCCCGCCTCCTATCATCTCGCGGTGGTGGTGGATGATGCGGCCCAAGGGGTGAACTTGGTGACGCGAGGCGAGGATCTGCTGCCGACGACCCATGCGCAGCGTCTGATCCAGGCCTTGTTGGGCTATTCGCCGCCCTCTTATGCGCACCATCCCTTGCTGCTGGACGGAAAGGGCCGGAAATTCTCCAAACGCGATCAATCCCCGACGCTCAGGAGTCTACGCGCGACCGGCGCCAGTCCGGCTGGGCTCGAAGAACTGTTTCAGCGGTATCTGCGGCCCGCCGGATGAAGATTCGTCTGCGAGAGGAAGGGCTCTCCCCGGCAGATTGCCCGCTCCCAAGTCTGCTCTCCAGGCGATTGCCGCTTGCCTAGGGCCGCCATTATAGGGTTTGAATCCCTGATGGCGACGCACCCCTTGGACCGCCTTTTTGCCACCATCGCCGCGCGCAAGAGCGCGGGCGAGACCGCCAAATCCTACACCGCGCAACTCATCTCCGAGGGCATCGAGAAATGCGCCAAGAAATTTGGCGAAGAGGCGGTCGAGACGGCCCTGGCCGCGATGTCCGGCGACAAAAGACATCTGGCCGAGGAAAGCGCCGATACGCTTTATCACCTGATGGTGCTGTGGGCGGCCGCGGGCCTCGGTCCCGAGGATGTCTATGCCGCGCTGGCGGCGCGCGAACATCGCTCCGGTCTTGCCGAGAAGGCTTCGCGGAAAATTTAAGCGCCGGCGGCTTCCTCGGCCAGGCTTTTGACCAGATCGAGGATCCGCTTGCGAACCTTGGGATCCTTGATCTTTATGTAGGCCAGAGAAAGTTGCATCCCCTCGTTCGAAGAGACGAATTCCAGCAGCGGCGCGCCTGCGTCCACGAAGTCCTTGCCGGGGGATTGGCCGGCCCCTTCGTAAAAAAATTCAATCGGCACGTCGAGGATGCGGGCGATCTCGAACAGGCGCCCGGCACCGATGCGGTTGATGCCTTTTTCATATTTCTGGACCTGCTGGAAAGTAAGCCCCAGGAGATCGCCCAGCCGTTCCTGACTCATGCCGACCAGCATGCGCCGGATGCGCACGCGGTTCCCGACCATGGCATCTATGGGATTTGCTTTTTTGGTCACGGTCATGGCGATAGCGTCCGCGGAACGTAGCGGCCGGATCGGCGAACGCAAAGAATTAATTCGCCGCGTGCGGTTTGCGCCTATCGAGTCTGGGAAATCCCAATGCGGCCGCCGCCAACAAAAGAATCAGGAACGGCCAGTCGCCAATGCGGGCGTAAAGGGTGGGTGGCAACGCCCGCGGCAGGCGCGCGTCCACGACGCCCATACGCCCGAGCCCAAGCTGGGACAGGACGCGGCCAAAGGGGTCGATCATGGCGGAAAAGCCCGTATTTGCTGCACGAGCGACGGCGAGTCCTTCCTCGACGGCGCGCACCCGCGCGATCAGGAAATGCTGCCGCGGTCCGGCCCAGGGACCAAACCTGGAATCGTCGGTGACGTTCACCAGCCAGCCCGGGCGCTGACTTGTTGTCACTGCGCCGGGAAAAATAATCTCGTAGCAGATCAGCGGCGTCACATTGGGCGCGCCGGGGACCTTGTAGATGTGCGGCCCGTCTCCCGCCGAAAAGCCCTCCTGACCTTCTGTCAGCTTGCTGAAGCCGATGCGGCTCAACAGACCTGCCAAGGGAAGGTATTCGCCGAACGGCACGAGATGGAACTTGTCGTACACGCCCACGATTTTTCCGCCGGGCGCAAAAATATAGAGCGAATTGTAGAAGGCGACTTTGCCGCCCTTAACGGCGGCACGCGTGGCCCCGGTGATCAGGCTTCGCCCGTTACGCGTGAGCCGCGCAATGTCCGCCAAGGCAACCGGCGAACGGCCGAGCAGGAAGGAGGGCGCGGCTTCCGGCCAGATGATATGTGTCGCCCGTCCGGGCCGATCCGACAGATCCAGCAGCCTTCGCCAGTTGCGCACCACGTACCGGCGCCCATATTTCTGGTTTTGCGGAATATTCGGCTGCACCAGCCGGACCACCACGCCCGGTACATACCGGTCCGGCGCTTGCAGACGGATGGCGCCGTAAAGCCACAGCGCCGCAAACAGAAGCATCGCTGCCAGGGGCAAGACGCGTTTGACGGGCTTCACAAGGAATTCCGCGAGCGACGCGCCCAAAAGAATGGTGAGAAAGGAAAGGCCATAGGCGCCGACCAGGGCCGCGCTCTGCATCACCCCCCAGAGGGCGCCCCAACCATAGGCGGGGAGGTTCCAGGGAAAGCCGGTCAGGACATGGCCGCGCAACCATTCGCTGCCTGCATAAAAGAAAGTAAAGAGGAAAATTCTGGTCCAGGTCCGGCGCCAGAAAATCGCTGCCAGTGCCATTGCCGCGCCTAGAAACAACGCCAGGCCCGCGGGCAGCAACAGCGCGAAAGGCAGTTGCCAC
>JBOHKF010000445.1:0-4103 GCA_050729015.1 Rhizomicrobium sp.
CGGCAGTTCGGCGCGCATTTCGAAGAAGCCGTAGGTCTGGCTGAAGGAATGGTAGGTGTTCAGTTCTCCCGATGTGTACTGATAATTGTCGATGAGCGGTTGAATCGACGCCGGTGCCTTGTCTCCGGTGATGGTGAGGATGCCGTCCGAAACGCTCCACGGCACAATCGAGCTGGTCGCGGGATCGTTGGCGTTGACGTACCATTCCTGCTCGCCATTCGTGGGCAGCGATCCGCCATTGCCGTTGAGCGGGTTGTACCAGTAGTTGCTATCCCAAGTTCCGGACGTTCCATTCCAAAGACTGAGCGACGTGAATCCTTCGTCGAAGCTCGGCGTGCCCGCCATCGTTCCACCCATCACATTTGACAGCCCGCCCGCGCGAAGGGAACCATGGAGTTTTTATCGGTTCAAGAAGGAACCCTTGGGAACCCTCGCGGAATCGCGATTCGTTCCGGAATTCGACAAAAAATCCCGGTTCCGATTACGGAACCTCCGGGACGCATCCAAAAACGGCCCTCCTCCGCGCAACCTTAAGAGCGTCGTCCGCGATTTCTCTTGGCGAAGGCTCTAAAACGCGATGACCATAGCCTGTCCGGAATGCGGAGCGCTCGAGCAGATTCCCCCATTGCCGCCGCGCGGCACGGCACGTTGCGTTCTTTGCGACGCGCCGCTTGAGACGCGGAACGGCCGCAGCATTACCGCGGCGCTGGCCTGCTCGCTCGCCACCCTGCTGCTGCTTCCGCCAACCAATGTGCTTCCGCTCCTTCACATGAAGATATTCGGGCTCTCCGCCAGCAACACGATCATGGGCGGCATCATCGGACTATGGAGCCATGGCTGGGTACTGTTGCCGGCAATCAGTTGCATGTGCGTGGTGGTCCTGCCGTTCCTGCGCTTCGGCCTTCTGACGGCGGTGCTCGCTGCGGTGCGGCTGGGCCTTCGCCCCCGCTGGCTGGGCCCCGCTTTTCGCTGGGCGGTGTTGCTGGATCCGTGGGCGATGGTCGATATTTTTTTGCTGGCGGCCTTTGTGGGATATTACCGGCTCGCCCATGTCCAGCAGGCGAGTTTGAGCATCGCCATAGGCGGTGAATGCTTCTTTGCCGCCGCCATCCTTACCATGCTTTGCCGCGCCACTCTCGACGCGCGCACCGTATGGCGCGCCATCGCGCCGGAATGCGAGGTCGCGGAAGGAGAGAAGACCGTCGCCTGCACCGTCTGCGACATCATCCAGCCGATATCCCAGGAAGGGTCGCCCTGCCCCCGCTGCAAAGCCATTCTCCACGCCCGTAAGCCCGACGCGATGCTCCGCACGACCGCCATCCTGATCGCCGCTTTCATTCTCTGCTTTCCGGCCAACATCTATCCCATGAACATCTCTCACCAGATGGGAACCGAGCACAGCTACACCATCTTCAAAGGCATCACGGACCTGTTCCAGAACCGCCTCTGGCCGCTGGGAATATTGATCTTCTGCACCAGCATTCTCATTCCCTTCGGCAAGATCGGCGCCATCGCCTGGTGCGTGGCAACCGCCCGCTTTGGCTGGCGCCGCCATCTCGCCGGCAAGACGAAGCTGTTTCGCGCGGTGGCCGAACTGGGACGCTGGTCCAAGACCGATCCCTACGTGATCGTTTTCTTCGTGCCACTGATGAACTTCGGAGTGCTGGCTTCGGCACAAGCCGGCTGGGGCGCCACCGCTTTCATCGCCATGACCTTCCTCTCCATGCTCGCCTCGGCCACCTTCGATCCCAGGCTGATGTGGGATGCGGCGCAAGACGCTCGCGAAAAGCCCGAACCGCCGCGGCCCAAACCCTTCACGGACCGGCTTTTGCGAGGACTGCGCCTGCGCACGGCATGACTCACGGCTCAAGCTTGGGTGCTTCGGGAAGCTGCACCGGCTGGTGGAGCGCGTTGCGCAGATAAAGGATATTGGCCGTAGCGTAGAAGGCCACGGTGAGCGGAGCGGCAAGAATCAGACCACCGAAGCCGAAGATCAGTTGGCAGGCAAAGATGCCGGAGAGAATCAAGGCCGGCGGGATGCGCGCAAAGCGCCGCTGCAGCGCCGGACCGGCGACATAGCCTTCGATGATATGGAGCGCGAGATAGGCGCCGGCCGTAGAGATCGCCGGCCTCAATCCGTGGGTAAGCGCGACTAGCAGCGCGGGCACTGCGCCGATGAAAGGCCCGAGATAGGGGATCGCCTCGGCGAGCCCCGCAATCAAGCCCAGCGCGCCCGCATTGCCGATGCCGATCAGGGCGAGCGCCACATAGGAGCCTAGCCCCACGATCGCCATCAGGCAAAGCTGGCCCAGCATCCAGAGCTCGAGCCACGAGCCCACGCCATCCACCGCTTCCAGCGCCTTCGCCCGCAAATGCTTGGGAAAGAGCAGGGCGATGCCGTGATGATAAAGCTCGGGCTCGGCGGCGAGATAAAGCGCCAGAATCACAAGGATCACCACGACTTCCGCGCTGCCTAGGATCAGGCTGAGGATGATTTGCGCGGTGCTGAGGGAGGCGATGCTTTGGGTCAGCGAGGAGATGTCTACGCCGTCCTTACGCAGCAAGGCCTCCAGTTGCCGGTAACCCTCCTGCACGCGCAAGAAGACACTGTGCAACTGGCTGGCGAGGCTCTCGCCGAATAGCCAGAACGCGCCCAAGCCCAGGCCGAACACGATGAGGACGGCAAGCGCCAGCGCGCCTGCACGCGGCAGTTTCGGAATCCTGCCTAGAAGCGAGGCAAGAAGGCGAAGCAGCAGGGACAGGAGGTAGGCGCCGAAGACAAGAAGAAGAGCCGGACGCAAACGCCACAAAAGAAACAGGGCCACACCCAATCCCAGCCACACCGCCGCGCGGCGCAAGCTTTCCGAGAAAGAGAAGCGCTCCATCTCCAACAAACGCCGGACAAGGCCCTTCGCCCGCCTTACCCGCGGACGGACTGCCAAATGATGGTGCTGGAACTCATTCCCTGCTGGCGCGCCTGGCGAAGCCGAGAACAATCAAGCCGGCGAGGAGAAGCGACAGTGGCGGGCCCAGAAGTCCCAGGGCCTCGCGCAGATAATTTGTAGCCAGGAGCGTTTCGCCGCTCGCGTTCGGGCACCAGAGGACGCCATTTCCCGCGACGATGCAGCCCGCGATGTCGCGCCACAGCCAGAATGCAATCCAGGCGGCCGAACCCACCACCCACAGCCGAACCAAGGCACGCCAGGGATCGAGGACGCGTTGCGAAGCCACTTCTGCCTCCAAAGCCAAAAGGCAGCCTACCAGAAAGCTCAAGGTGGTATTCTTCCGGGCAATCGAAGCGGCACCGAAGGAGGTTCTGGCTTCATCTCGCCTTCGAGAATCTCGTTGATCTCCTCCCCGCAGAGGATCACTACCGTGGACAACCAGATCCAAGTCATGAAACCGACTGCGGCTCCCAAGGACCCGTAGGTCTTGTCGAAACTGCCGAAATTGGCGGCATACCGGGAAAGGGCCACGGAAAGGCAAAGCCAGCCAAGGGCTGCCAGCGCGCTTCCCCAACTGATCCAGCGCCATGAGATGTCGCTGCAACTGGGCCTGAAGCGGTAAAGGAGCGCGATGGCGAAGGTGAGCGCAGCCCACAACGCCGCCACGCCAACAATCGAGACCGGCCAGACGACAAGGAGACTTCTGTTCTGAAGCCATGAGGAAACCCATATCGCCGCCCCAACCGCGACCGCGATTGCAATCAAAAGGCCGATCGTGAACAGAAGCGACAGGCCGTTCGACGCAAAGAAGCCCCGTTTCTCGTTCTCCCGGTGCACGATATTGAGAGCGTCGAACAGCGATTTGATGCCTGAATTGGCCCACCATAGTGAAAACAGGAAGCCCACGATGGCGGCGAGGCCCAGGGTATTCTGATCTTTGGCGATGGTCCGGCGTAGCTGCTCGCCGACAATGTCAATCGCCCCGCCCGGCAGAAAGGCCGGCGGGAGAGATCGGCATTGGCCTTGCCAAGATTCTCGAACAGCCCGAAGAGGGAAACCGCCGCCGCGACCGCCGGGAAAATCGCCAGCAGCACATAAAACGTGACGCCGGCGGAGGTGGCGAGCGCCCGGTCGTTGTTGATCCGGCGGTAAAGGGCC
>JBOHKF010000446.1:0-2095 GCA_050729015.1 Rhizomicrobium sp.
CCTTTGGACGCGCCGCGCACCAGGCCGGCGATGTCCACGAAAGTGATGCGGGTGGGGATGATCTCGGCCGAGCCCGCGATCTCAGCCAGCGTGTCGAGCCTTCCATCGGGTACCGCGACATCGCCAATGTTGGGTTCGATGGTGCAGAACGGATAATTGGCCGCCTGCGCGGCAGCCGTCTGGGTCAGGGCATTGAAAAGCGTGGACTTGCCCACATTGGGAAGGCCGACGATGCCACATTTGAAGCCCATTAGTCCGGGTCTTTCGCCTTGGGCGGCTTTTCAGCTTTGGGTGTCGCGGTGAGAAGCGCAACCCTGGACATGAAGCCGCCGTCGTCGTCCTTGGCGAGAAACGGGGTCGCTTCGACCATTGCCACCACCAGGGCCTTGAGCCAGAGGATCTCTTCCTTGGAGAAATTTTGCAGCACATGCGCCACCACCAGGGACTTCTCGCCAGGATGCCCTACGCCGATGCGCAGGCGGCGATAATCGGGACCGAGGCTTTCGGTGACAGAGCGCAAGCCGTTCTGGCCCGCATCGCCGCCGCCTGTCTTCACTTTGATCTTTCCGGGAGCGAGGTCTATTTCGTCATGGACCACCACCAACGCCGAAAGCGGCAGCTTGAAGAAGCGGACCGCGGCGCCCACGCTCACCCCGCTGTGGTTCATGTAGGTCTGCGGCTTCAAAAGGTAAGTCTTCCGCCCTGCCAGCGCGCCATCGCAAAGAAAGCCTTCAAACCTGGCCTTCCACGGAGCGAAGCGATAACGGGCGTGAATCTCATCCACCAGGATGAAGCCGGCGTTATGGCGATTTCTCGCATAGCGCTCGCCGGGATTGCCCAAGCCCGCGATCAGCAGTGGCCAGTCCGGCAACGCCTTGCCCTTCGTGTCCGCCGACGTGACTGGCTGCTCGCCGCTCATGGACGTCATCGCCCTTCGGCCCGAGGGCCAGATCCCTGAGAGCAATTCCAGGAAAAGTGTGAAGGGGTCTTCCGTCGGAATTGCGACAAAACTAACACTGAAAGCGGGTTACCGATTCCATAAAGCGGTTATCCACGCCGGGAAACTGCGGCTTGCCTATTTCTTGGCAGGCGCGGTCGCTGCGGCGGCAGGCTTGGCGCCTGCGGGCGCGGCGGCACCGGCGGCGGGCGCGACACCTTCGGCAGGCGGTACAGCTGCGCCTTCCTCCGGCGCTGCCTCCGTGAGCGGAGTCGCAGCAGCGGCGGCGGCGGCCGCCGCCGCGGCACGTTGCTCTTCGATCACACTGGTGGGCGCCACGATGGAGCAGACCGTGAAATCGCGCTCGCGGATGGTTGTTTTCACGCCTTCGGGCAAAGTCAGCGCCGAAATATGGATCGAGTCGTTGATGTCGAGTTGGGAGACATCCACCACCACTTCATTTGGGATGGTCTCGGCCGGACAGATAAGTTCCATCTCGTGACGCACCACATTGAGCACGCCGCCTTTCTTAAGGCCCGGCGACTCGCCCTGGCCCTTGAAATGCACCGGGACCTCAAGGCGCAACTTTGCGCCGGGCACAAGCCGCATGAAGTCTACATGCACGAGCTGGTCGCTCGCGGGATCGGTCTGAAGCTGGCGGGGGATCACACGGGTTTTCCTGCCGGCCACATCCAGCATCAAAAGGGTGGTCAGAAAGGCGCCCTTCTCGATGTGACGGCTGAGCGTGGTGGCATCCACGACAATCGTTTGAGGCTGAGCATCGCCGCCATAGACCACGCCAGGGATCAATCCTTTGGCGCGGGCCTGGTAGGCGGCACCCTTGCCACGACCCTCGCGGGCTTCCGCCTTAAGCTCCTGAAGTTGCGCCATTTTTCTGATCCCTTGCCGCAGGCCGGCCGAAAAGCCTTTGAAGGCGCTGGCTTTTAGCGGAAGGGGCCGGAAATGACAACCCGGAGGTCATCTCCCCCGGCAGCCCTCCCGGAGAGGACGCGCCGTCGGAAGGCCGCGGCGCTTATCATCGCCACCGAGAAGCAAGCCGCGACAGCATCGGCCCCTTAATCGAACAGGCTGGAGACGCTGGCTTCGTTGTTGATTCGCCGCATTGCCTCGCCAATCAGAGGGGCGATGGTGATACTG
>JBOHKF010000447.1:0-1662 GCA_050729015.1 Rhizomicrobium sp.
TAATTCTCGATCTCCGGGTGATAGCCCACGTGCCACAAGACGCGAGCCACGACCGCCCATTTGGGCACCCGCATCTTGAGCAGCGGGATGGGCGGGGCGGCAAGCGGCGCCTCCTGGAACAGGGCGACGGCGGTAAGTTCGGCATGTGGCGCAAGCGCCATGGCGCTTTGGTGAGAGCGGGGCTTGCCGGAGGTGAAGACATGATCCAATTCCTTCACCAGATCGGCAAGCTCCTGCGGCGGCAGGCTTGCGGGGTCCAGCCCGGCCGCGTCGTAGGCGCCGATATAGTCGCGAAAACCCAGATGGCCGGTTCGGGGCCGCAGCGGCAGCTTCGGCTGGCCATGGCGCACCAGGATGATGCGCGCCCCTTTGGGAAGATGAAAATCGGAATCCGGCATCGTTCCCCAAACTCGACCTCGCCCATCACAACCCTGCCTGAGGCGTTCGGCCAGACGATTGTATATAGGCCTTGCTCGCCCGCTTAGGTATGATTTGCAGGCAAGGGGCAGATCGTTTGCATATGCGGGGCGGAACATTCTCTGTCGTTGGCTTTGTCACCCTGGCCTTTGTCACCCTGGCCATTCTCGCCTTTGCGGGCATGGGCCGGGGCGCACACGCCCAGACCGCCGCGACGCTGCCGCCCCAAGTCAATCCCGGCGCCATCAATACTGAAAACCAGCAATTGCAACAACGGCTCGAGCAGCAACAACAACCACCTGGCATCCAAGGTCCCTTGATCACCGCACCGCCTCGCCCGGTGGTCCAGCCCAAGGGACCAAGCCCCACTTTCACTTTGAAGGGGGTGACATTCGATAAATCGCAGTTTCTGTCCGATGCGGCATTGGCGAAAATTGCCCAGCCCTTTATCGGCAAAGAAGTGAATTTCGCGGATTTGCAGCACCTTATCGACGGCGTCGATGCCCTCTATGACAAGAACGGGATTTTGACCGCTAGTGCCTTTCTGCCCCCCCAACGCATCCTCCGGAGGCGACGTGATCATCACCGCGGTCGGGCCGACGTCGGCAACCGATCCTGTGGCGGGCGAGGTCGAAGTGGCCCAGTTCGTCCAGGGCAATGGCGGCGATACCTCAACCGCCGCCGCAGTGACGATCAAGGCCTATGACGCGATTACGACCCCCAGCCTGACCGCGAGCGCCGGCTCGGTCGCGCTTGCGGCCGGCGGCAACATCGCCATCCCGACCCTGACAGCCTTGGACAATATCAACTCGGCCGCGGGTGGCACCACGACGCTGGGCAGCGCCACGGCGACGAACGGGACGATGACCATCACGTCGGGCGGCACGATCAGCTTCAGCACGCTGATTTCGGGCGGGGCGATGAACGTCACCTCGACGGCAGGCGACATCGTCGGCACGGCGGCGACGGTTGGCAATGCTTCGGCCCCGCCGGCGGGAGCCGCCTTCAGCGGCGTCGGCCTGGAACTGGCGAGCTTGTCGGCGACCGGCGCGAGCACTCTGACCGCGACCGGTCCAGAGCCGGCACCCGATCAGGTCGCCGGAAATGTGATCATCCTCGTCGCGATCCATAGTATCGGCGGCCTCGCCATCAATGCGCCGACCGGCTCGATCACCGCGCCGCTCATCGCCGCATCCGCCGGCCCGATCGGGCTCGCGGCGGGCGAGGACGCCGCCGTCCCAAATC
>JBOHKF010000448.1:0-2069 GCA_050729015.1 Rhizomicrobium sp.
GTCCATGATCGTCCACCGCGCACGTGCCGAGGCACGTGGCCGGGCGATGTGCGAAAAGCTGAAAGACCTGATTCCCCGGCATTTGTTCCAGATTCCGGTGCAGGCGGCGATCGGAGGCAAGATCATCGCGCGCGAGACGATCAAGGCGTTGCGCAAGGATGTCACGGCGAAATGTTATGGCGGCGACATCACCCGCAAGCGCAAGCTTCTGGACAAGCAGAAAGAGGGCAAGAAAAAGATGCGCCAGTTCGGCAAAGTGGATATTCCCCAGGAAGCTTTCATCGCCGCCCTCAAAATGGATGATAATTAGCTGGTATAATCACCGCGTACGGTTGGGGTGAACAAGGTTCTTTCGGGTAACCGATGCGGGTCGCGCTTATCGACTATGGTTCCGGCAACATCGCCTCGGCTGCGAAGGCCTTGGACCGCGCCGCCGGTGAAGGCCGTCACCAGGTTTTGGTCACCGCCGAGCCGGAGGCGGTGCGCCGGGCAGAGCGCATCGTTCTTCCCGGGGTCGGCGCATTTGCCGATTGCATGGCCGGCCTTGCCGCCGTACCCGGCCTGGTTGAAGCGCTCGACGAGAGTGTGATCCAAAAAGGAAAACCCTTTCTGGGCATCTGCGTGGGGATGCAGTTGATGGCGCGTATCGGCCGCGAGTTCGGCACCCATAAAGGCCTGGGCTGGATCGCGGGCGAGGTTCTTCCGCTCGCGCCGGTCGATCCTTCGCTCAAGATCCCGCACATGGGCTGGAACGAAATCGTCGCCGTCAAAGCCCACCCTCTGTTCGAGGGATTGCCGTCTTCAGCACACGCCTATTTCGTTCACAGTTTCGAACTCAAGCCGGACCGAGACGACGACCTCCTGGCGACCGCCGATTATGGGGGGCCGGTGGTTGCCGCGGTGGGACGCGACAATCTGGTGGGCACCCAGTTCCACCCCGAGAAGAGTCAGGCTGTCGGGTCACGGATTCTCGCGAATTTTCTGTCCTGGATGCCATGATTCTTTTTCCCGCCATCGACCTTAAGGATGGCCAGTGCGTGCGGCTGAAGCGGGGCGCGATGGCTGACGCCACGGTCTTCAATTCCGATCCGGCGGCGCAGGCGAAGCTGTTTGAGGCGCAAGGGTTTTGCTGGCTGCATTGCGTGGACTTGAATGGGGCGTTTGCGGGCCGCAGCGTCAACTCCGAAGCGGTGCGCGCCGTCCGCGCCGCCACCGCGCTTCCCATTCAGTTGGGCGGCGGCATCCGCAGTCGCGCCCAGGTCGAAGCCTGGCTGGAGGCGGGAATAACCCGGGTGATCTTGGGAACGGCGGCGCTGACCGACCCCGGATTCGTGAAGGAGGTCGCCCGCGCCCATCCCGGGCGAATCGTGGTGGGTGCCGATGCAAGGGCCGGCAGGATCGCGACCCGGGGCTGGGCGGAAACAAGCGAGATCGCGCCGGTGGAGCTGGGCAAGCGGTTCGAGGATGCGGGCGTGGCCGCGATTCTGTTCACCGACATCGACAGCGACGGCATGCTGGGAGGTCTGAATGTCGAAGCCACGGTCCGTCTTGCCAGGCGGGTCACCATTCCAGTGATTGCCTCGGGGGGCGCGGGCTCGCTTGCCGACATCCGCGCGCTGATGGCAGCAAGCGAGCCCAATGTGCAGGGCGTGGTGTTGGGCCGCGCACTCTATGACGGCCGGATCGTGCCTGGCGAAGCGCTGGCGCTCGCGGGTTAGGCTGAGCCACGGCTCAGGCGGCGGGTCACCTCTTCCAGTTGTTCCAGGGTCCTGTAGGAGATTCGGATATCCCCACCTTTATCCCCTTTGTGGATGATCGCGACTCTGAGGCCCAACTTATTGGAAATACTGACTTCGAGGTCGGCCAAATTGGGATCCTTGGCCGGTTTTCCACGGCGGCTCGTCTTCCGTTGTGAACGCTGTTCAGCCTGTCTGACCGTCATCCCGCGGGCCAGAATTTCCCGTGCAGCAGCCTCGGGATCCGTAGCGCCTAACAATGCGCGGGCGTGACCGGCGCTGAGCTTTCCCTCCTGCAGCAGGACCCTTACCGGCTCCGGCAATCGCAATAGC
>JBOHKF010000449.1:0-15862 GCA_050729015.1 Rhizomicrobium sp.
GTCTGGCCCTCGATCGTGGCATTCATGGCAAGCACCACGTCGTCGGCGTCGCCGGCGCGGCAAGCCAGCGAAGCGATATTGAGGCGCTCGGGCGTCACGCCATCCAGGGCCGAGAGCGCGCCCCCCAGGACATGATAGCGTCCGCGGAACACTCCCGCCCGCTCCAGCGCCCAAAGGTCCGCGACATCCTCCACCACGCACAAAAGATGCGGATCGCGTCTTGGATCCGAGCAGATGGCGCAGGGGCTTCTGGTGTCGAGATTGCCGCAGATTTCGCACGAACGGGTAGCGGCCGCGGCTTGCGTCATGGCCTGGGCCATGGGCTCCAACAGGCTGTCGCGCTTCTTGAGCAGCACCAGGGCGGCCCGCCTGGCCGAACGCGGGCCCAAGCCGGGAAGCTTGGCCAGCAACTGGATCAATCTGTCGATTTCAGGGCTTGCGGCCATTTAGGAGCCGGACTCCCGCTTTTGAGAGGCGCCGCCCACGGATGCCGCGCAACTCATTCGTCGGTCTCGGCTTGTGGTAACTCCTCGCGCGCCACCTCGCGCACCGCCACGATCTCGGAGCCGGGGAAGCGGTCCAGCACGGCGCGGACCATGGGCGCCTGCATCGCGCTTTCCATGCGCGCCGCCCTGGCGTTTTTTTTCGTCTCGGCCAGGGTCGGCTCTCCAGGCTCGTTGGAAATGGCGACGGTCCAGCGCATTCCCGTCCAGTCGCGCAGTTTTTGCTGCAGATCGCCTGCGAGGCTGCGCGGGGCGCGCGGACCCGGTCGGAATTCCAGCCGGCCATCCTCAAGCTTCACCAGATGCATGTCGTTTTCGATATGCACTCTCAGCACCGCCGCGCCGTTCTTCTGAGCGAGCGCGGCAATGTCGTCGAGACCGCGAAGCACGGGTCCCTGGTCGCAGACGGGATCGAGCCTGGGGGCAGTCAATGTTGCCCGGCCCTCCCCTTGAGGGAGGACCGAAAAGGCCAACGGCATTGTCGCAGAAGGATTGGGGGAAGGCGCTTCCCCGCCGCTCCTGCGCGGCATCAATTTCAACCCGCCCTCCGAGGGAGGGTTGTCCAGCAAATCCTTTACCAGCCGCTCGGTCGGCGGAAGTTCAGCCGCGTAGGTGAGGCGGATCAACGCCATTTCGCAAGCGGAGATGGGCCGGGTGGCCTCGCGCACCTCGATCAGGCCCTTGAGCAGCATCTGCCAGGCGCGGCTCAAGGAGGAGACTTGCAGTTTGGCAGCAAGCTCCGCCGCGCGCCTGGCCTCGGCCGAACCGCCGTCGAAAAAGCCCTGGGCCAAGGGCGCAACCTTGAGGCGGGTGAGGAAATGGGTGATCTCGAGCAGGTCCTGCATGACTGCCAGGGGATCGGCGCCCGCGTCATAAAGCGCGGAAAGATGGCCGAGCGCTCCCGGGACATCGCCCGCCATCAGCTTCTCGAAGAGGTCCAGGACCTGACCGCGATCGGCCAGGCCCAGCATGTCGCGCAGGAGCACCGCCGTGATCGCTGCCTTTTCATTATGGGCGATAGCCTGATCCAGGAGCGACAAGGCATCCCGCGCCGAGCCTTCTGCGGCACGGGCGATCAACGCCAGCGCGCCGTCTTCGATCTCGACCTTTTCCTTGGCGGCGATTTCCCCGAGATAGCGGGCAAGCCGGTCCGAATCGATGCGGCGCAGGTCGAAACGCTGGCAGCGCGACAGGACCGTCACCGGAACCTTGCGGATTTCCGTGGTCGCGAAAATGAATTTCACATGCGGCGGCGGCTCTTCCAGGGTCTTGAGGATCGCGTTGAAGGCCGGCTTGGACAGCATGTGCACTTCGTCGAGGATATAGACCTTGTAGCGGCACGAAGCCGGGGCGTAGCGCACGGAATCAATGATCTGCCGCACTTCCTCCACGCCATTGTTGGATGCGGCGTCCATCTCCTGCACGTCCACATTGCGGGATTCGGCGATGGTGATGCAGGGACTGCACTGGCCGCAGGGATGGACGGTCGGCTCGCTGCGCTTGCCGTCGGGGCCGACGCAATTGAGGGCGCGGGCGATGATCCGCGCGGTGGTGGTCTTGCCGACGCCGCGCACCCCGGTAAGCATGAAGGCATGGGCGATGCGCCGCAAGGCGAAGGCGTTGGAAAGCGTGCGTACCAGGGCGTCCTGGCCGATCAGTCCGGTGAAATCGGACGGACGGTATTTGCGGGCCAATACGCGATAGGCCTCTTGCGGCGCGAGGGGACTGGGGTCGGGCATGAGAGGGACTATAGCAAGCACAGCGTTAGGCCGAGCGCCGGTGGCGGGGGATTTTTGTGGATGGGCGGAAGCCCGCCTGACCCGGGCCGGATTCGTTACGGCTGCTTCCTTCCGGATCTGACCGGGTTGGCGAGCGGCCCGTCCAAGCGGACTTCCGGACGGCGATATAGTCTTGAGGCGCTGGAATTGCGAGTCGCAGCGTGGAACCTTAAAAGCAGCCATGCTCTCATTCACGGGAAATCCGCTCGACCGCGCCAGCGAAAGGCGCGCCGATCCCCAATGGATCGCGGCGCAACGCCAAAAGGCCGACGCGCTGTTCCTGCCCGTATGGCAGGACAAAATCCTGCTGCGCAACGACCAAATGGTGTTTCTGGCGCCTTCTCAGTTGGACGGGACCACCGACTTCGTTGTCCTATTTCTGGGGCTCGGGGTCCAAAGGCCGTATTTCGCTCTCGGCCTGCCCCAGGGCGACAATGCGCCCTTAGCCGGGCTGGGCGAATTTCACGACATGCGCGCGGCGGCTTTCGTTCTGTCCCCTGCCGACACGGCGCTCGCGGGCCAGGCCAAGACTCTTATTGATTGGCACCGCCGGCACGGCTTTTGTCCCAATTGCGGGGGCCGGACGGCAATCGAGGATGGCGGCTACCGGCGCCTCTGCACCGGTTGCGGCGCCGAGCATTTTCCTCGCACCGATCCGGTGGCGATCATGCTGCCCATTCATGGCGAAGAATGCCTGTTGGGCCACAACAAGCGCTTTCGGGAAGGCTATTATTCGGCCTTTGCCGGCTTTGCCGAGCCGGGCGAAACCCTGGAAGAAGCGGTGATCCGGGAATTGAAGGAGGAAGCCGGTCTGGCGGTGGGAAGGGTGCGCTATCACGCCTCCCAGCCCTGGCCTTTTCCGTCCTCGCTAATGCTGGGCTGCTATGCCGAGGCTCTGTCCACGGATTTTCTCGCCGACGGGCGCGAGATCGAAGCGGCGCGCTGGATGGGAAGGAGCGAATTGCGGTCCAGACTTGCCGGAGAAAAGAACGATGCCATCAAGCTGCCCGCCGCCATCGCCATCGCGCGCAAGCTGATCGAAGACTGGGTGGATGAAGACTGGGTGGATCAAGAGTGATCGGTCCAAGCGGCAGCGGCGCGCGGCTTTCTTTCCCGCGCCGGCCAGCCGCCGGTGGGAGAAGGCGGATGGGGGCCATAAAGCTACCCCGGCATGTCCTCCCGGAAGGGATGCGCCGGGTAGACGCCCATCACCGTGAGCTTGGATGTGAAAAAGCTCAATTCCTCCAGCGCCCGCATCACCGCCGGATCGTCGGGATGGCCGTGGATGTCGGCATAGAACTGGGTGGCGTTGAAGGAACCGCCCAACTGATAGGATTCGAGCTTGGTCATGTTCACGCCGTTGGTGGCAAAGCCGCCCATGGCCTTATAAAGCGCCGCCGGCACGTTTCGCACCCGGAACACGAAGCTGGTGACGACCTTGCCGTTGTTGGGGGCATCGTCCGGCTCGCGCGCCATGACCAGAAAGCGCGTCATGTTGTGGTGCTCGTCTTCGACATCGCGGGCCAGGACCTTGAGGCCGTAAAGCTCGCCGGCGAGAGACGAAGCCAGCGCCGCGGCGGAGGGGTCCTTCATCTCGGCCACATGCTTGGCGGCGCCGGCGGTGTCGTACCAGTTATGGGCGATGAGCCCGCGGTCCCGGATCAGGTTGCGCGCCTGGGCCAGGGCCGGTGCCTGGCTGTAGAGGCTCTTGATGCCGTCGGGAGTGGCGTCCTTCAGTCCCAGCAATTGATGATGAATGGGCAGGAAATGCTCGCCCACGATATGAAGCCCCGATTCGGGAAGAAGATGATGGATGTCGGCGATGCGCCCCATCAGCGAATTCTCCACCGGGATGATGCAAAGATCGCACCGGCTTGCTCTAACCGCGTCAATCGCATCTTCGAAGCTTGGCTGCGGAACGGCGGTGGCGTGGGGAATTGCTTCGCGCGCGGCGAGATTGGCGTATGCCCCCGGCTCCCCTTGGAAGGCGACGCGCTTGGCGTGGAGAATGGACCGGATCATCGGCAAGATCTGTTTTCGAAGAATGCACGGGCTCGAGCGAGGTCCTCCTCAGTATCGACGCTGAGGGGCACGCTGTCCACGCGGGCAACCGCAATGCTCATATTCGCTTCCAGGGCCCTTAACTGCTCCAGCTTCTCCCGCCTCTCCAAAGCCGAAGGGGCGAGCGCCACGAAACGGCCAAGCGCTGTGCGGCAAAACGCATAAAGCCCGACATGATGAAACAGCGGGCCATCGCCCGCCGGCGCCGGCAGTCTGGTAAAATAGAGCGCCCGGCCCAAATGTCCCCCTTGCTCCCACGCCACCACCGCCTTGACCACGCTAAGATTGGCGCGTTCGCCGGCATCGGTGATTTCGGCTGCCAGGGTGGCGATGTCGGCGCCGCTCTGTTCGAGCGCGGCGACGGCGCTGCGGATGTGGGCCGGGTCCAGCGCGGGAAGGTCGCCTTGCATATTGACCACCGCATCGTGACGGCCCTCGGGATCGACGATTTCGAGCGCGGCATGGACGCGATCCGAGCCCGACGGGAGGTTCGGATCGGTGAGAACCGCGCGGCCCCCTGCCCTCTCGACAACGGCGACGATTTCGAGCGCCCCCGCGGCCACCACCACGGGACCGACATCGGCCGCCAGCGCCTGGCGCAACACCCGCACGATCATGGGCAGGCCGCAAATATCCGCCAGAGGCTTTGCCGGAAGGCGCGTGGCCCCGAGACGGGCCGGAATGACGACAATGGGATTCATGGCTTCCACGAGCCTTAGAGCAATTCCAGGAAAAGCGTGAAGCGGCATGGAATCGCCGGTGCCCGAGGGATTTTATGGCATGGAAGGGCAACGGCCCACGAAGTGTCTTGCGGGCGAGCCCTCCAGCGAAACCCGGGGACGTAAAAGGCCCGGCCATGGGCCGCAATTGTGCGGCGCTTCGCCGCAATGACGCACGGGGATGGGCGGGTAATGTCCGCCCGTATTTTCACGCCCTGTCGCCGGGAGCTTCGGAGCCCTGATGGATACCTTTGAGTGGAATAAGATCATCGGCGCGGTCCTCGGCACGGCGATCTTCATCATGGTCGTGCGCCAGATCGCGGAGGTGGTCTACGAACCCGAAATTCCCGCCAAGCCCGGCTATGTGGTGGAGGGCCTGCCGGCGGCAACGGCTGGCGCCAGTACCCAGCCGGTGGCCGAGGTCATGCCGGATTGGGGGACGGTGCTGCCCGCGGCCGACGTCTCCCAGGGCAAGGCCATCTCGGTTCGCTGTCAGCAGTGCCACAACCTTGCCAAGGGCGGGCCCAACGAAATCGGTCCTAATCTTTACGGCGTCGTGGATCGGCCCCGCGCCACCCATCCGGGCTTCGATTATTCCAGCGCCATGAAGAGCAAGGGCGGTACCTGGACCTATGACGAGCTGTTCAAATTCCTGAAATCGCCCGGTGCCTATATCCCCGGCACCAAGATGACGTTCGCGGGCCTGCCGAGGGAAAAGGATCGCATAGACCTGATCTCCTATCTGCGAAGCAATGCCGATACGCCCGCGCCCATTCCGCCGCCGCAGCCCAAGACCGCGAATGCTCCTTCGAGTCCCGCGGCCGGCTCATCCACCGCCGCCAAGAGCACCACGCCCTCTCCGGCGTCGGGCCGGGCGCCCGCCAACGCCGGCAAGCTGTCCACCACGCCTGCCGCCGGCAAAGTGGTGAAGGTGCCGACACCGGCGGCGGGCCGCTCCACCAGCACCGCCGGCAATTCGCATCCGAAATAATTTCTACCTTAAAGCCGCTTGATCGCCGCGGGCGGCGTGGAAATGCGGGCCATGGCGTCGGCCAAGGGCTCGCGCGTCACCGCCATGAAAAAGGCATTGGCATGGAGCAGCGTCCGCTCGTCGGCCATCACCCCCATATGACCCTTCCAGAACACAAGGTCGCCGCGGCGGATTTCCTCGCGCCGGATCGGGCGGCCCAGTTGCCTCTCCATCATGTCGGTGTCGCGTGGCGCAGCGACATTGGCGGCCTGAAGAGCGGTCTGAATCAGGCCCGAGCAGTCCACGCCCAGAGACGTCTTGCCGCCCCAGACATAGGGCGCGCCCAGAAACGCTTCGGCCACGCTCACGAAATCGGCTGCCGCCTGCGCTTTCGGCGCGAGCGCGCGCCGCGGCACGAATCCGCCCGCGGCGCGCACAAAATCCCCCTCCTCGTCCGCCTTTTTCACCAGCGCATTCAGCGGCAGAAGGCCCTTGAGCGGCGCTTTCACGTCGGGGCCGGCCAGAATCGGCGCCAGCGGCAGAACGACCCGCGCGTCGGTCGTCGCGGGGGGACCGAGAGCCGCCTCGCGCATATAGCCGATATAGGAATCGGCCTGGACTTGCACCCAGGCCCAGCCGGCCTTGCGCTCGTAGACCGTCACCGCCTCGCCCAGCAGCAATTCGCTGGTCTGGGCCGCGACTTGCGAAGGTGTTGCTCTGAGCCAGGCGCGCGGGCAATCGAGTTGCGCCTTCTCGCCGTCGACAAAACGCAAAGCCTCGACCTCGCCCTTGAGAAAGGACGCCGCAAGATCGGACCTGGCCGGCGTCAGTCTGCTATCGGCCATAGCGCTCCTTCAGAAGCGCATAGAGGGCACGCGCGCCGTTGGCTTCGCCGCCCAGCCGGCGGCCCGGCTTTGGCCGGTCAACCCAGGCCGGGATGTCCAAATGCAGCCAGCTTTTGGCGCGGCCGACAAAGCGATTGAGAAACAGCGCCGCCGTGATCGCCCCGGCAAGATTGTAGCCGGGATTGTTGGTGAGATCGGCGATGGGGCTGTCGAGCGCGGATTCATAGCCCCGCCACAATGGAAGGCGCCAAAGAGGATCGGCCACCGAGCGAGCCTGGCGGGCGAGATCGGATGCCAATTCTTCGTCATCGGTGAAGAAGGGCGGAAGCTCCATGCCGGTGGCAGCGCGCGCCGCGCCCGTCAAGGTGGCGCAGTCTATCAAAAGCTCCGGCGCCTCCCGATCGGCATCGGCCAGCGCGTCGGCGAGGATCAGGCGGCCTTCCGCGTCGGTATTGCCGATCTCGACCGTGAGGCCTTTGCGGCTCTTGAAGACATCGCCGGGACGATAGGCCGCGCCGGAGACGGAATTCTCGACGGCTGGAATCAACACCCTGAGCCTCAGGCGCAATCCGGCTCGCATCACCATTTGGGCGAGACCCAGAACGACGGCCGCGCCGCCCATGTCCTTCTTCATGGTGGCCATGCCGGAGGTCGGCTTCAAATTGTAGCCGCCGGTATCGAAGCACACGCCTTTTCCCACCAGGGTCACTTTGCGGGCTTGGGTGTCGCCCCAGATGAGTTCGATCAGGCAAGGCGGGCGCGCCGAACCTCGTCCCACGGCCTCGACCAGAGGGTATTCGCGGGTGAGCGCCTCCCCGTCCACAACGCGGAATTTTGCGCCGCCGGCGCGCCCAACCGCCCGCGCCGCCCCGGCCAGGTCCTTGGGGCCCATGTCGTTGGACGGCGTATTGATCAGGTCCCGCGCCAGGAACACACCATCGGCGATGCGCGAAACCTCGGCTTCATCCACGCCATGAGGCAGCACCAATCGGGGGCGGCGCGCCCTGGCCTTCCGGTAGCGGTCGAAACTGTAAAGCCCCAGCCGCCACGCCAGCGCGGCGAATGCTCCGCCGCAAAAATCCGGCACTTCGCCCAGCCGATAGACCCCGTCCGGCAGTTGCTCGGCGAAGAGCGCAAGCGCGAGCGCATCTGTCGTCCTGCCCAGGCCCAGCACCCAGGACGCTCGGCCGCCACGCCCCGGCAGCATGCGCAATTCCCCTTCCCTGGCGGTGAAGCCGCAAGCCTTGAGGACGGGATATTTCCGGGTCCAGGCTGCGGCATCCTTCGCCGGGGCGGCATGGAGAATGACGGCCCTTTTGGCGCTTTTGACAAAGCTCGCATGCATGGGGGCCTCTTCAGGAAGCGATAGGGTCCCGGTTATGAATCAAATTTCCACGGGGGAGAAGCCATGTACAGATTGATCGTCGGAACCAGGGATTGGTCGAGCTGGTCGTTGCGCGCCTATCTGGCCTTGGCCGCCACAGGCGAGCCCTTCGAAGAGGTGGTGATCGGCCTCAGACAGAGCGAAGACGGCGTCACCCGCAATGCGATCGGAAAATACTCGCCCGCGGGGCGCGTCCCGGTGCTGGAGATCCGCGAGAACGGCAAAGCCGTGACGGTTTGGGACAGTCTTGCCATCTGCGAGACCTTGGCCGAGCGCCATGCCGGACTGTGGCCCGCCGATTGGGAGGCCAGGGCGATGGCGCGCTCCTATGCGGCGGAGATGCATTCCGGCTTTGCCGATCTGCGTCAGCAGTTGAGCATGGACTTGGCAAGGCGATTGAGCCCGCCGCTTCTCAGGGGCGAGACCGAAAGCCAGATCGCGCGCATTCTTTCGAGCTGGGAGGAGGCGCTTGTCCGTTTTGGCGGCGGCTTCCTGTTCGGAGGCTTTTCCATCGCCGACTGCATGTATGCGCCGGTGGTGTCGCGCTTCACCACATACGACGTGCCGGTTTCCGCGGCGGTGAAAAACTATATGGATCGCATCTGGGCGCTTGCTTCGATGCAGGCCTGGATGGCCGCGGCAAAAAAGGAAGTGGCGGACGGTCTGGCCTAACGCTGCGCCCGGGCGCCAGCCTCTTCATAGAAGCGGGCCGCGCCCGGATGAAGCGGCGCCGGCGCCATCATGGCAGCCGCGGTAAGCCCAAGCTCGCGGGCGGAGGGATGGCTCGCGGCCAGCGCCGCGCGGTTGGCGGGATTGAAGAGGGCGCGGGTGATCGCATAGACGAGATTGTCCGGCACGCTGTCGCGCACGATCCAAACCGCGCGGGCCGCCACCGTGCCCACCTGGGCCTGGCCATGGTAGGCCAATACCGCAGGGGCCAGCGCCGGTTCTTCTTTGGTCAGTCTCTCCCGGCTCGGTCCGGCGATGGGGACGAGCCTGGCCGCATGGCTGGCGATGAGATCGCCAACGCCACCCAGGGGCACCGCGCCCACCGCGAAGAAGGCGTCGATCCGGCCCTGCTTCAAGGCGTCAATGGCGGCCGGCGTGTCGAGCGTGAAGCGCCGCATCCGCGTGGAAGGAACGCGATAGGCCTTGAGAATTTCCTCGGCCGTAAAGCCCACCCCCGCACCGGGAAGGCCGAAGGATACCCGCTTGCCCCTGAGATCGGACACCGATTGGATCCGGGAGTCCTGGGCCACCACAAGCTGCACGTCTTCGCTGAACAGGGCGGCGATCATCCGCACATGGCTTTGCTTGCCTTTGCGCCGGAAAGGACCGCGGCCGGCGACGGCGGCGGCGACGACATCGCTTTGCGCCAGCCCCGAATCCACGTCGCCGTCATTGACGGAGAGAACATTGTCCAGCGTCCCCTGGCTGGTTCGCGCACTGACAATGAGACCGGCCGGACCGCAGACATCGGGCGTGTCGCAGCGCGCGACACCCGGCGGATGGCTGATCAAGCCGGCGATGGCCTCGCCCACGGGAAAAAACGTCCCCGTGGTTGAGCCGGTCGCGATCTCGAAGGCGATGCGGGGAACGTCGGCCAGCGCCACGCCCGCGCCCAGAAGGGCGGCCAGGACGGAAAGAAAAACGAGGCGGCGCGGCATCGACCAGGATTTACCTCTGCCATTGCGTCAGCATTTGGACCAACCGGCGGGGCGTGGAAGCGATCCCGCAGTCCTTGCCGATCCTTCGATATAATCCAATATATTTAAGGGTTTATTGACTTGGGTCACGCATGCTCGGGGGGACGCCGAACAGGTCCCGCCGATGACCAGAACTGCATCCCCTTTTGTACTTTTCTTTTGCGCGAGTGTGCTCGCCGGATGCGCCGGCGACAAGAGCGCGGCTCTTTTCGGCCCACAGGGTCATGCCAAAACGGTGGCGGCGGCAAGCGATGAAACTCCGCCCGCCGATGTCGAGAGCGGCGTGCGCGAAGCGCGGTCCGATCGGCTCGCCGGACGCTATGACGAGGCCATCCGCGTTCTCTCCCAGCTCATGCTGGTGGCGGCCGACGATCCCAGAGTGGTCGGCGAGTATGGAAAAACGCTGGCCGAAAAAGGCCGCGGCCAGGAAGCCGCCCAGTTTCTCACCCGCGCCACGGAGTTGCAGCCCCGGGATTGGAGCCTCTATTCGGCGCTTGGCGTCGCCTATGACGAGCTGGGCCGGCAGGACCTGGCGGACAAGGCTTATGTTCGCGCGCTGTCTCTGAAGCCGGCAGAGCCCAGCATTCTCAACAATTACGCCCTGTCCCGGCTGATGGCCAAGGACCCGGCGACGGCCCGCCAGTTGATGGCCGAAGCCGAGCGCGCGGGCGGTGCTTCCGATCCCAAGATCGCGCGCAATATCGCCCTGGTGAAGGCGCTCGCGGTGCCGGCGCAGGTGGAAAAAGCCGCTGCGGCTTCCGATCCGCTGCCCCAGCCGGCCGGACAGACTGCCAATGTTCTGCCGGCTGCGGCCGCCGTGCCGGCGCCACAAGTGGTGATGGAACCGATACCGGCTGATCCCCTAGCCGGCCCGGTCAAGCCCCGCCCGGTGAAGCCGCGTCCCGCCGTGCCCAAAGCCGCCCCCGCCGTGCCTCAGGAAAAGGCCGCCAGGTGGCAGGAGCCGGGAGAAATCCCCGACCTGCGCGACACCGCTTCGGCGTTTTAGCAGCCGTCAGGCCCCTCACTCATAGCGCAGCGCATGGACGGGATTGGCCCTAGCCACATGCGCCGCATGCACGATCACCGTGGCCCAGGCGATCACCAAAGCCGCAGCGCCGGTGCCGATGAAGTAGAACGGGCTGAGGTTTATTCGGTAGGCATAACGCTCCAGCCAGCGATGCAGGTAGAAGTACGCCACCGGCCAGGCGATCAGATTGGCCAACAACACCGGAATCGAGAACTGCCAGAGCAACAAGAAGACGATGTCCCGGGTTCGCGCGCCGAAAGTCTTGCGCAGGCCGATCTCCCTGGTGCGCCGCTCGGTCGTGAAGGCGGCAAGACCGAACAGACCCAGGCAGGCGATGAAGATGGCGATCCCCACGAACAGGCCAAAGATCCGGCCTTGCTGCTCGTCAACCAGGAATTGCTTCTCGAAATCCGCATTCAAGAAATGCCGGTCGATGGCAATCGACGGCGCGAAGCGATGCCAAATGCTGTCAATCGCTGAAAGCGCCCGAGGAACGCCATGGCCCGGGACCCGAACCGAGATCAAGGAAGTATCGTCAGGGCGATAGGCATAATAGGTGGGAACGATCTGCTTACGGTTGTCTTCAAAAACAAAATCGTCAGTAACCCCCACGATGGTGAATTTGACTCTTTTGACTTTGCCTGTGGTGCTGTAGCGGTAGAAGCTCTTGCCCAATGCGCTTTGCGGCGAATAGCCGAAGCGTTCTGCGGCCGCACGATTGATCAGCACGCTCGCGGCGGTCGAGTTCTCGCGCCAGATGTCCTGGCCATGCGATTCGGAGAGAGCGCGGCCACTCAGAAGACGAATATGGTATAATGAGAAAAAGCCTGGTTGCATTGGAAACCAGCGGAACGAAGTTGGTCCCGGCTCGCCCGGTATCTCGATTGTGCTGCCCCAGTCCTGGCCATCAAACGGCACCGATCCGGAGAGCGTCGCGCCTTTGAGTGCCGGGTCGGCATCGAGCGCACGAACCAGGCTTTGCCGGGTTGAGGTGTCGAGGCTGGCGGCGCTGATAATCACGACTCCATCCTTGTTCAGACCGAGGTCCGCCATGCGAGCGAAGGAAATCTGCGCGAACACCACCAGGGCAGCGATGCCAAGCCCAATGGAGATGGCGAACTGAGCCACTACCAACATGCTGCGCAAGAAACCTGAGCCCGATTGTCCGGTAGCATTGGTCCGAAGCGTCGAAGCCGGCCGGAACCCTGACAGAATCAGCGCCGGATAGAACCCGCCCAGCAGCCCGACCAAGACAGCCGTGGCGAGGAACGAAAGAAGAAGCGGCCAGTCGTTCAGATAGTGAAGCGCGATGGGTTTGCCGAGCATGCGGTCATAAAGAGGCAGCAGCATCTCGACCAGCGCCAGCGCCAGGATGAGGGATATCATCGCCATGAGGATGGACTCGCCAAGGAACTGGACCATCAACTGACCGCGCCTGGCGCCCAACACCTTACGGAGCGAAATCTCCCTCGCGCGCACCATCGCTCTCGCGGTGGCGAGATTGGTGAAGTTGAAACAGGCGATAAGCAGGATCAGCACACCAATAGCCGCGAAACCATAGACAGCGGCCCAGCTTCCCGCCGGTGTCAGGCTGCCGTTCCTATCAGTGGAAAGATGATCGTCGCGGAAGGGCGTGAGGTGATATCCCTCAATCTGGCTTCCCCGCAGCGAAATGGCCATCGTCTTTGCAGGATCAAAGTTTCTGTCGATCAGAGCGGGAAGCTTGGCCTCGACCTCCCGCGCATCGGCTCCGGGCCGCAGCTCCACATAGCCCCAGCCACCACTGGAGGAGTGCCAATCTGCTTTTCTGTACTGCCCCATGGGATCGGCGGTGGAAGTATTGGGAATAAAAACGTCACCGGAAAGCTGGGTGTTGTGGGGAAGGTCGCGCATTACCCCGGTCACCATGACAGTTGCCTGCCGAATCACGCAGCCGGAAAAGTTTGGACCTCCAAATTCGCACAGCCCGCCCACTTTGAGCATCTGTCCAAGCGGCGGCTTGGAGCCGAAATATTTGCGGGCCGCGCTTTCGGAGATCACGGCGGATTCCGGTTGCGCAAAAAGCGCGGAACGGTCTCCGGCGATCAACGGAAGCTGGATTATCTGAAAGAAATTGGGGCTCACCACGTCCACCTGGTCGAGGAATTGCCGGCTCCCTGTCGCCACGGTCATCCGGTCATGCTCCAGATGGACGGCGGCTTTGACTTCCGGAAGCTCGGCTTGCATTGCGTCTGGCGCGGGGAAAGCCGTGTAAGACAAAGCAGATGGCGGCTGGCCGGGATAAGTGGTGGTCCGTTCGACACGGTAAAGATTTTCCGCACCCGGGATCCATTTGTCGTAGGAAAGCTGGTCGCGCACGAACAGGATGATGAAGATCGCGCAAGTGAGACCGACCGTCAGCCCGGCGATATTGATGAAGCTGTAGAGCTTGTGGCGGGTGAAATTCCTCAGCGCCGTGATCAGGTAGTTGTGGAACATGACAGCCCCTCACTCATACCGCAGCGCATGGACGGGATTGGCGCGTGCCACATGCGCGGCATGCAAGATCACCGTGGCCCAGGCGATCAGAAGCGCGCCCACGCCTGCGCCGATGAAGTAGAGCGGGCTCAAGGCGATGCGGTAGGCATAACCTTCAAGCCAGTTATGCAGATAGTAATAGGCCACCGGCCAGGCGATGAGATTGGCTATGAGCACCGGAATCGAGAATTGCCAGAGCAACAGGAAGATGATGTCCCGGGTCCGCGCCCCGAAAGTCTTGCGCAGCCCGATCTCCCTGGTGCGCCGCTCGGTCGTGAAGGCGGCAAGCCCGAACAGACCCAGGCAAGCGATGAGGATGGCAATCCCCACGAACAGGAAGAAGATGGCGCCCTGCCGATCGTCGCTCTGGAACTGCTTGTTGTAATCGTCATCAAGGAAATGCCACCGAAGCGCGACCGAAGGAGCGAAAGCCCGCCACGTATGCTCTATGAAAGCCAGCGCCTCGTGCGCGCCGCCATTGCGGATGCGGACAAAAAGGTTGTCGCCGGCGGATCTCGACCAGTATACATAAACTGTACTGTTGGCAGGAGAACCGGGGCCGTCGTCCTTCACATCCGCCACCACGCCCGCAACATTCACTCGGCCCTCGTCAAGGATGAGTGTCTTCCCAACGGCCTGTTGCGGCGTGAAGCCTAACCTCCGCGCGGCGCTGGCATTGATCAGCACATTGCCCCGTGAACGCATATTTCCGCTTTCCAACTCCGACGGATTGATCACGTCGCTCGCGCGCTGCTCCGACAAGAACCGTCCGGCGAGAAGACGAATGCCAAAGACATGCATGTAGTCCGGGCTGGCAGGCAGCATGACGAACATCTGGCTCATTGGGCTGCCGGGCGAACGCACCGGCCAATTGTTGTGAAGTTTGCTGAGCGGGACCGATTGGGAGAAGGCGGTATCGGAAATCGCCGGACTGGTCCTAAGTGCGAGCGCCAGGCTTTGCACGGTCTTTTCCGGAAAATTGTCGGTATCGAGCACAACGATTCCATCGTGTCGAAATCCCAGGTCGATGCTCCGCGCAAATGAGGTTTGAGCGAAGATCACCAGCGCGGCAATGCCAAGGCCAATGGAGACCGCGAATTGCAGCACGACCAGGGCGGCGCGGACGAGGCCGGCGCCATGGCTGTTGGGGCCGCTCATGCTCTGCGCCATCGCCGGTCTAAAACCAGACAGCACCAGGGCGGGATAGATGCCGCTCAGCAGTCCCGCCAGCAGACCGACACCGAGGATAAATAATAGCTGGGTCCAATCCTGGCGATAGCTTAAAACAATGGGCATGTTGAGGAAACGGTCGAACGCCGGCAGCAACATCTCGGTCAAAGCCAAGGCCAAGATCAGCGCAATGAGCGCTGTGAGAATCGATTCGCCCAGGAACTGGACTATCAATTGCCGCCGCGTCGCGCCCACCACTTTGCGCAAGCTGATTTCGCACGCCCGCACCATCGCCCGCGCCGTCGCAAGATTGGTGAAATTGAAGCAAGCCACCAGGAGGATCAGCACGCCGATAACGCTGAATCCATAGACAATGGTCCAGCTTCCGGCCGGCGTCATGCCGCCATAGCGGTCGGTGGAAAGATGATCGTCTAGAAAGGGTGTGAGACGCGGTTGGAGAATCTGGCTTCCCTTGAGCTTGACGTTGAATTGCTTCGCCACGTCAATGTCGCGGTCGAAGATCGCGCTGATTTTCCTTATCACCTGAGCGGTATCGGCGCCTGGTGCAAGCCGCACATACCCCCAACCGCTGCTGTAGCCCCAGTTGGTTCTCAGTTCGGCAGTGATCGGTGCTATATCCGACACGTCGGACATCATCAGATCGCCTGCCAATTGGGTGTTGTACGGCAGGTTGCGCAAGATTGCGGTCACGACAAGAGTATGGCGCTTGACCTCACAATTCTGATTTAGCGCGTCGCAATACTCTGCGCTCATAATCAGGGTCTTGCCCAGCGGTGGCGCGTCGCCGAAATATTTGCGTGCATCTGCCTGCGAAATGACAACGGAATCGGGTCGCGCCAAGGCAGTGGCGGCCGCGCCGCTCACCAAGGGAAGCTTGATAAGCTGGAGAAAGTTCGGATCGACCACGTCCATCGGTTCGGGAAACTGCTTGTCTCCGATCAGAATTGTTACCGTCCTTCGAACGAGACGCGTTCTCGCTTTTACTTCGGGTATCTGTTCCAGCATCTCCTGAGTAACCGGAAAGGATATGGTCGCCAGCCGGAGCGGACGTTGGCCCGGATTCAGTACGGTGCTCTCCACCCGATAGAGATTTTCCGTACCCGGGATCCATTTGTCGTAGGAAAGCTGGTCGCGCACGAACAGGATGATGAAGATCGCGCA
>JBOHKF010000450.1:0-3853 GCA_050729015.1 Rhizomicrobium sp.
CCCGAGGAATGGTGGCATTTCTCCTGGGGCGATCAGCTGTGGGCGGCGCTGACCGGCGCCGCCCACGCCCATTACGGCCTGGCGCCGGAATCCGGCGGATAAAGGCGTAGCGCAACCTGGGCGAGAAGAATCCTGGCCCCCTTGCGGCCCAGGGCGCGGTTGGTCACGGCCTGCAGGCGGAGCGCGATCTCGTTTACGTCGGGCTGCTCGTCGGTGCGGACCGAACTTGCGGTGAACGCCATCAAGTTTCGCAGATAGGCGTCACGCAGCACCGGCAGCGAGCGGTCGGCGATGGCGCGCAGGCCGGCATCGGGCACGTCAAGGCCGATGGCCACCATCAGCATGCCTTGGGGGCGGTCGTCGCCGACGATGGTGGTGTAGATGGGTTCCAGCATGAGGTAGCTTTTGGCCTGGGTGACTTTGTGCTCGGGCGCCTTTTTGTCGCCGGCATCGCCGGCGCCAAGCGCGATCCGGGGAGCGAGAGCCAAGACAAGCAGAAGGGCCAAAAAACCGGACCGCATGGCGACAGCTTTAAGTCCCGGACGGTAAACGTTCCTTAAAGGCCCGATCGATCCAATACGCTGGCGGGCTTTCCCGGCCTGGTGGAGCTGAGCGGAATCGAACCGCTGGCCTCCTCATTGCGAACGAGGCGCTCTCCCAACTGAGCTACAGCCCCGAACCGGCCTTAAGGGCCAAAAGGCCCGGGAAGGGCGAAGGTTTTAGGAACCGCCGCCCCTTCCGTCAAGACGCAGGGGATTTTCCGGCGGGCGCGCGCTTGCGGGTTCCCGCCCGGTCTGGCTACAAGGGCCTCATGACCAACCCCGTGATCGCCCTCATCATGCTCCTGCTCGACTTTTACTGGTGGGTGGTGGTTATCGCCGTGATCGTGAGCTGGCTGATCGCCTTCAACGTGATCAACACCTATCATCATTTTATGCGCACCTTGTTGCGGGCGCTCGAGGCCCTCACCGAACCCGTGTTCCGCCGTATCCGGAAAGTGATTCCGCCCTTCGGCGGGCTCGATTTTTCGCCCTTGGTGGTGCTGGTTGCGATCTGGTTCATCCAGTATTCGCTGGCCTGGGCTGCCAACCGCTACGGATTCTGAGATTTCATGACGGCCACCCTGATCGACGGCAAGGCGCCCGCCCGCCGCCTTCGCGAAAGGATTGCCGCCGAAGCGGCCAAGCTCAAATCCCGCCACGGCCTGGTTCCGGGGCTGGCCACCGTCCTGGTCGGCAGCGACCCGGCATCGGAAGTCTATGTCCGCAACAAGGCCAAGACGGCGGAGAGCCTGGGCTTCAAGTCCGTGCATGTGGCGCTTGGCGCGTCCACCGGCCAAGAGACGCTGCTCGCCAAGGTGCGCGCCCTCAATGCCGACAGAAGTGTGCATGGCATCCTGGTGCAGTTGCCGCTTCCCAAGCCTCTCGATGAGGCCGGGGTGCTGGACATCCTCGATCCGGCCAAGGACGTTGACGCGCTTACCCCCGCCAATGCCGGCCTGCTTCTGTCGGGCCGCGCCCATCTCGTCTCCTGCACGCCTTTGGGCGTGATGCTGCTGTTAAAGGAATATGTCGGCAGCATCGCCGGCATGGATGTGCTGGTGATCGGCCGGTCGTTGCTGTTTGGAAAGCCGGCCGCCCAGCTTCTTCTGGCCGCCAACGCGACCGTCACCATGGCGCATTCGCGCTCGCGCGATTTGCCTTCTATCGCCAGGCGCGCCGACATTCTTGTCGCCGCGATCGGCAAGCCCGAAATGGTCAAGGCCGATTGGATCAAGCCGGGGGCGGTGGTGATTGACGTGGGTATAAATCGCGTGACGGGTGAAGGGGGAAAGACCCGCCTGGTGGGCGATGTGGATTTCGAAAAGGCGAAGGACATTGCCCGCGCCATCACGCCGGTGCCGGGGGGCGTGGGCGCCATGACCATCGCCTGCCTGATGCGCAACACCTTGATCGCGGCCTGCACCCAGAGCGGTCTGCCCCTGCCCGCGCTGGATTAGATTTGCCGCTTCAGCGCTTTGGCCAGATCCTCGGGCGAGGCCAGGTTGTCATAGACGGAAACCAGCCGTCCATCGGGTCCCAAAAGATAGATCACGCTGGAATGGCTCATGGCGTAGTTGCCGCTTGCGAGCGGCTGCCTTTGGGCGAAGACGTGATATTCTCTTTCCACCTTGGCGATTTCCGACCGGGTTCCGGTCAGGCCGACAAAACGCGGTCCGAACGCGGCCAGGTATTTTTTCATGACCGAAGGCTTGTCGCGGTCGGGGTCCACAGTGATGAAAATGGGCACGATCCGGTTTTTGTCTGCCCCCATCTTGTCCAAGGCCGCGGCCATCAGCGCCAAGGTGGTGGGGCAGACATCGGGACAGAATGTGTAGCCGAAATAGATGAGTTGATAATGGCCGGCAAAATCCGCGCTGGAGCGCAGGTGGCCGTTCTGGTCGGTGAGCGCGTAGGGCCCCCCCACCGCCATCCTGCCGGTGATCACGGTGCGGCCCAATCCGGGCAGCATCTGGCTTTCGTGCCACAAAAGACCCGCGGCCACCACTGCCGCCCATAGCAGGTAGGGAATCAGGGCTTCCTTGGTCCTGAACATGGCCTCATGCTCTAATGCGCGGACGCTTTGGAGGAAAGTGAATTTGGCTTTGGCCACGCCCGCGCTGGGGCCTTCGCGGCCCAGGCTCCATGTTCCCTCGGCAGGAACCGAGCGGGGCCGCGTGCGGCTCAGAACCCTGTCCAATCTGCGCTGGCTCGCCATTGCGGGGCAGTCGGCGGCGTTGTTCCTGGTCTATTTCGCCTTCGGCTACAACCTGCCGCTGGGCTATTGCGGGCTGGCGATCGGCGCCAGCGCGGTCCTCAATGTGGTCCTGGCCCTGCGCTATCCTGCCAGTCATCGCCTCGCCAACCGCGAGGCCAGCTATTACCTCGCCTTCGACGTGCTGCAACTGGCGGTGCTGCTTTATCTGACGGGCGGCATCACCAACCCCTTCGCGCTGATGTTCGTGGCACCGGTAGTGATCGGCGCCGCCACTCTCAATCTCGGCAACACGCTCGCCCTTGCCGGCATCGCTTTTGTCTCGGTGAGCCTGATCGGGGTGATCCACCGGCCGCTGCCATGGCCGCAAGGCGAGATTTTGCTGCTGCCGCAGCTTTACCAAGCGGGAATTTGGGCCGCGCTTGTGATCGGCATCGGCTTCACCTCGATCTATGCCTGGCGCATTGCCTCCGAATCCGCGCGCATGTCCGCCGGTCTTGCGGCCACCCAATTGGCGTTGGCACGCGAGCATCGGCTGGCGTCGCTGGGCGCACTGGCAACGGCGGCGGCGCACGAACTGGGCACGCCCTTGGGAACCATCGCCGTGGTGGCGCGGGAGCTGGAGCGGGCACTGCCGGTGAATTCCGCGGAAGCCCTGGACGCGCGGCTGTTGCGCGACCAGGCCGAGCGTTGCCGCGCGATCATCGCCCGGCTCGCCAATCCGGAAGAAGCGATGCTGGGCCAGGCGGCGCGGCTGCCGGTGGGCGCGCTGCTCGACGACATCGCCGCACCTCACCGCGGCGAGGACCTGGCCATCACCATCCGGGCCGACGGTGCGCAAGGCGAAGCGCCCCAGCCTCAAGTCTGGCGGACGCCCGAGCTTCTCCATGGTCTGGGCAACATCATCGAGAATGCGGCGGACTTCGCCAGAGACCGGGTCGAGGTGTGCTGTGCCTGGGACGCAGCGAGCTTGGGGGTGACGATCGAGGATGACGGTCCGGGCTTCGCGCCCGACATTTACGAACGGATCGGCGAGCCCTATGTGACCTCGCGCCCTGGCCATCATGCGTTGGCCGACACCGAATTCCCCGGAGAATTG
>JBOHKF010000451.1:0-1804 GCA_050729015.1 Rhizomicrobium sp.
GCCTTGCATGATTCCCATGGAAGCGGCCTGACGATGCCCCTGGAGATGTCGTGACCTTGATTCGTCCGCCCACGAGCCAGAATCCGCTGGACCGGGCCTTTGCGCTCGAAGCGGTGCGCATCACCGAGGCGGCGGCCATCGCGGCCGCTGCCCAGATCGGCCGCGGCGACGAACATGCGGCCGACCGGGCGGCAGTGGAAGCCATGCGGGCCGCCTTCAACATGCTTCCCATCGACGGAACGGTGGTGATCGGCGAGGGCGAACGCGACGAAGCGCCCATGCTCTTCATCGGCGAGAAAGTGGGCCAGGGTGGAATCAGCGTGGACATCGCGCTCGATCCCCTGGAAGGCACCACCTTGACCGCCAAGGCCATGGCCAATGCCTTGGCGGTGATGGCGATGGCCGAACCGGGCACCATGCTTAACGCGCCCGACACCTACATGGACAAGATCGCCATCGGCGGCGGCTTTGCCGAGGGCCTGATCGATCTCGACGCGGAGCCTGGCGACAACATCAACGCCCTGGCCAGGGCCAAGGGCGTGCGTCCCTGCGACATCACCGCCTGCATCATGGACCGCCCGCGCCATGAAGACCTCATCGCCAAGGTGCGCAAGGCGGGCGCCGCCGTGAATCTCATCACCGACGGCGATGTCGCCGGCGTGATCGCCACCACCGATGCCGCGACGGGGGTGGACATTTTCATGGGCCAGGGCGGGGCGCCGGAGGGCGTGCTGGCGGCAGCGGCGTTGCGCTGCATAGGCGGCCAGATGCAGGGGCGTCTGGTGTTCAAGAAGGAAGAGGAAAAGCGCCGCGCTGACAAGATCGGCATAAAAGACTTTAATCGCAAATATGCCATGACCGACTTGGTTTCGGGCGATGTTGTTTTTTCGGCGACAGGCGTTACTGATGGTTCCATGCTGCATGGCGTCCGTCGCGATGGCGACCATGTGACCACCGAGAGCGTGGTGATGCGTTCGGCCACCGGCACGGTGCGCTGGATCAAGGCGCGCCATCGCCGCCATGTCTGAAGCGGCGAAGCTTGCGGCGCCTTTTGGCGTGGTGCGCAGTTTTTCCGGCCGGCGATGGCGGCTGGAGGAGCCAAACGAGGTGCTCGCCCGCCGGTTGCAGGGGGAATTGCAGCTCTCGCCAACCCTGGCGCGGCTGCTGACGGCCCGCGGCATCGCCTTGGGCGAAGAGCCCGACTATCTTCACCCCACGCTCAGGAAGCTTCTGCCCGACCCACTCGTCCTCTGCGAGATGGAGGTGGCAATCCAAAGAGTGAAGAAGGCGCTGGAGTCGGGCGAGCGCATCGCCGTCTTGGGCGATTACGATGTGGACGGCTCGGCCTCGGCGGCGCTGCTCCACGGGTTCTTCGCGGGTCTGGGCGCTCCTCCGCGGATCTACATTCCCGACCGGATGCGCGAAGGCTACGGTCCCTCGCCGGCCGCCATCGAAGTGTTGCATGGCGAGGGTGCGAAGCTGGTGATCACCGTGGACTGCGGCGCTGCCGGCGGTGCGGCTTTCGCAAGGGCTCGCGATCTGGGGCTCGACATGGTGGTGCTGGATCATCATCGCGTCGAGGCGAGGCCTGCTGCCTTCGCCCATGTCAATCCCAACCAGCCGGGCGACCGGTCGGGACTCACCTATCTATGCGCCGCCGGCGTGACCTTCCTGTTCCTGGTGGGACTGAATCGCGCGCTGCGGGAGCAGGGCTTCTATGGGGATCGGGCGCTGGTGCAACCGGATCTGCGCCGTCATCTCGACCTGGTGGCGTTGGCCACCATCTGCGATGTGGTGCCGCTCA
>JBOHKF010000452.1:0-3281 GCA_050729015.1 Rhizomicrobium sp.
CATTTGGGTAGCATCCGCTCCAGGGTTGCTTTCAGATCGGCCCGCAAGTTATTGACCTGATTACGCGGATGGGTGGCCGAGCGGTTTAAGGCACCGGTCTTGAAAACCGGCGTGGCGGCGACGTCACCGTGAGTTCGAATCTCACCCCATCCGCCACTTCTATCCCAGAGCACGCGCAATTATCTCCGGGAGACTAAGTTCAGCGTGGGGCAACGGGTTTGTTCGACAGTGAACTAGACATCAAACGATGTTAATACTTGTGCTTGGCATAGAAGGTAAAGATGCAAACAACGCTCGCGTTGGATGATGAATTGGTGGCCAAGGCTCAGGCTTTCACCGGCTTGAAGGAGAAGTCCAGCCTTGTACGCGAGGCGCTCAAGGCCCTCATCGAGCGGGAAAGCGCGCGGCGATTAGCGCGCCTTGGCGGCAGCCAGCTCGGTTTGAAAGCACCGCCGCGGCGGTGACGTTGCGGCGATCATTGCACAACCCGTTGACGTGCTTGCGCGGCACCCCCATCGCCTCGCCTGTAGCTGTGGTCGTCCAGATAGATGCCTTCCGCCTCGCGTCGGCCGCTGTCCCAGCGGAACACCAGCCGCCGTGGCTTGTTGATGCGCGTCCTTCCAATGCCCTCTCCGGGGGTCGCGACATCTCCTCCGCCGAAAGATTATGGTAGTTGACACCATATGGCGAACTATACCATTCTTAGCCTCGGAATGAAGGCCGAACTGCTCTTCCACCAGCGCATCGATTATGACGACGGTGCGACTGTGGAGATGGTGCTGTGGCGCGTTCCGTCGCCGGTGCCGCCGTCGGTTCATAGCCTGAAGTATTCGCTGTTCTACGG
Organism: Rhizomicrobium sp.; assembly: GCA_050729015.1. Lineage (GTDB taxonomy): Bacteria > Pseudomonadota > Alphaproteobacteria > Micropepsales > Micropepsaceae > Rhizomicrobium. The sequence continues at coordinate 845 of JBOHKF010000452.1, forward strand.
TCGCCTGGGCGTTCGGGAAGTGGGATACGACAATGAGCGCGGCAAAGGATCATCGACATTTTCAGGGCGCGGAGACCGCCTATGCGTTCACCAGCGTCGAGCAGTTAGTAGGCGACTTTTGGTCCGATGTACGGACCTTGCGAGGTGGCAAATGAACGATGTGAAGATCACCGTCGGCGGGGCGATGGAGGAAGAAGCTTCGCGGCGGTTTGCGAATGCTTGGCACCGAGCTGAGGGCGGCGAGACGTTCCAGGAACGCCATCTTGGGTTCAGGAGTTGGGACGCCCTCGCCCGCGTCATGACGGGAAAACGGATGGAGATGCTGCATTACGTACGCCGGCACAAGGTGACCAGTGTGCGGGCGCTGGCGAAGGCCCTGGGGCGCGACTATAGCAATGTCCACGCGGACGTTCAGGCGCTATCGACGGCAGGGCTTCTCGACACCGCCGATGGCGGCGTGCAGGCCGATTACGATGTGATCGAAACCAAGATCGCGATTTGAGATCACGAACCATGAGCAGCGGCACAAGCACCCAGTCAACGCGGCGTCGGAGCCGTGAAGAAATCATTGAACTGCGATTTGATCCGGTTAAGGAACGGCCGTCTTCCGAGAGTTCGCTGCCACCCTCCACAGGGGTACCGCGATCTCATAGCGCAAGCCTTCGGGCTCGAAATCGATCTGGGGCTTGGCGCCGAATTCCTGTGCCGCGACCTTTTCAATCAGGACCCGGCCGAAGCCCTCGCGATTTGGCGGGACGACTGGCGGACCGCCTCGTTCCAGCCAGCGGAATTTGAATCGCGCTTCGGCATTTTCGCCCTCTATCGACCACGCGATCCCAATCCTGCCGCTTGGATAGGACAGCGCACCATGCTTGGTGGCGTTGGTGGCGAGTTCGTGGACGAGAAGAGCAAAGTTCTGTGCCGCCTTGGCGTTAAGCGCCACATCCGGGCCGCTCGGCCGGTGGCGCCCCGGGAAGGCCTCAAGCTCCATTCGGACAATCTCCGCCAGTGACGCGCCTTCGAATCGTCCGCTCTCAAGAACCTGCTGGCTGCGGGCCAGGGCTTCGAGACGATGCATGAGAGTACTGCGATTCTCGGCCAGGGAGTGCCGGTTGGTCAGGCTGCGCGCGACAATCGCATGGACGATGGCGAACAGGTTGCGGTTGCGGTGCGCGAATTCCTTGGCGAGCACGCGCTCGCGCTCCTCCGCGTGGCTGCGCTCTGTGATATCCCGGAAGACGACAACCGTTCCGACGACGTTTTTTCCTTCCCGAAGCGGCGCCGAGCCATAAACGACGGGGAAGAATTTTCCGTCCTTGGAGACGAACTCGTCCATCTGGTCGGTCACCGGCTCGCCGGTTTCGATAACCCGGCATGCGGCACATGCGCCGGCCGGATGGGGCGGGCCGTGAGTGTGCCGACGATGGCTGACGTCGTGCATATTGCGCTCGCGCACTTCCTTGAAAGACCACCCCAACAGCGTCTCGGCGGCGGGCTTGTCTCCCTTCCTTTTGGCCTTCTTAGCCATTGTCCTTCTCCACTTCAGAATTGAGATCGGGTGAGGAAATTTGCGGCCATATGTCCTGGATCAGGCGCAAGGTGAGCGTCTCGCCGATAAAAGTGGCCAGGAGCTCGATCAGCCGGGTAACCAGAACCGTTTCTCCTTCGGCGATCTCCTCCGGCGAGAGGGTCGTACGAAATTCGTCCAACCCCTCCAATGATCCTTGGCCATTGACATGGATCGCCTTCAGCCCGCGCACTTTACCATTGGCGAGCGCCATGGCGCGGGAAAGAAGGGCGCGGAAGCCGGCATTGCCGGCGAGCGCGATAAGCGGCTGGCGCAATTTCTCGCAAACCCGGAACGCCGAATCCTTTGCCTCGCCCGGTTTGCCGGCGGCGGCTTCGAGAGCCATGAGCTGCCCGGCGACGCCTTGCAGCGGGGGAGTGGCAAAGCGCATGGATTCTTCTCGGATAGGCAGCCACGCACTTTATACCCCCCCCAGGCGAGCGAAAAATTACGGCAATCGGCGGCGCCTGGTGGGGGTTGTGGCGTTGCGGCCGAATTCTAGCCGTGAATATCTACGGCGCGGCTGCCGGCTATGCCTCGTGCTTTGTCCTCGGTGCCACCGCCAGTCCAAGGAACACGAGCACCCGCTGATTGAGTCGCAGGATATCTTCGTCATCCAACCTGCCGACCCGCGCGCCAACCTTGGTCTTTGGTACGGTGGTGACCTTGTCGACCATCAGGCGGCATGCCGCCCGCAGCCCGTTGCGCTCATTCGGTTCCACGGGCAGGCGGAACAGCGGTGCATCGGTTTCGTCCGTCGTGAAGGCGCAGATCGTGATCGAGTCCGTCGCGTCGAAGCTGTCATCCTGCACGATGACGACAGGGCGCGGCTTGCCTGCGTAATTCTTGCCACCGGCGACAGTCCAGATG
>JBOHKF010000453.1:0-4299 GCA_050729015.1 Rhizomicrobium sp.
GCTCTCGAGATGGCGCGAGGTCGTGCGGTCAGGGCAGCCACGCGGGCCTTCCCTAAACATCAGTATGAAGGGGGTCTGCGCGACGTGCGCGCGCCTCAGTCGAAAACCCCCGCCAAACTTGCTCTCGCCAAGCTTCACCTCCCGGGCCCCACGGCGGGGCTGCGCTTTCCCGTCAGCCAGGCCTCGCGGGCCTTCTATCGCCGTTTCTGGCCGGGCACCGGCCCCCTGCAATGGAACGACTGGCGCTGGCAGATGCGCACCCGCATCCGCACCCTGGACGAACTCGCCCGCATCTTCCGCCTTTCCGAGAACGAATACGCCGCCGTCGCCCGCCATCAAGGACCGCTGCCGGTGGGAATCACGCCCTATTACGCCGGCCTGATGGGCCTTACCGATGCCAGGGAGCCGCTCCGCCGTACTCACATCATGACCGGGGACGAATATCTCAAAGGCTCCGGCGAGGACGAGGATCCGCTCTCCGAAGACCACGACACGGTGGTTCCCGGACTGGTACACCGCTATCCCGACCGGGTGCTGTTTCTTGCCACCGGCACCTGCTCCACCTATTGCCGCTATTGCACCCGCTCGCGGCTGGTGGGCAATCCTGGAGGTGAATACCACTTCTCCATCCGCCAATGGGGCGAGGCGATCGCCTATCTCGAAGCGCATGAGGAAGTGCGCGACGTGCTCCTTTCCGGCGGCGACCCGCTTACTCTTTCCGACGACAAGCTCGATTGGCTGCTGTCGCGGCTCAGGGCCATTCCCCATATCGAGTTCCTGCGGATCGGTACCAAGATGCCGGTGGTCACGCCCCAGCGGGTCACGCGCGGACTGATTCGGGTGCTCAAGAAGCATCACCCTTTGTGGATGAGCTTGCATTTTACCCATCCGGTCGAGCTCACCCGCGAGGTAGCCGAATCGACGGCGCGTCTCGCCGATGCGGGCGTTCCGTTGGGAAGCCAGACCGTGCTGCTCAAGGGCATCAATGACGACGCCGAGGTCATGAAAAGCCTGATGCAGGGTCTCCTGAAGAACCGGGTCAAGCCCTATTATCTGTATCAATGCGACCCCATTCGCGGCTCGGCCCACTTCCGCACCGGGGTGGACAAGGGTCTTGAGATCATCAAGGCGCTGCGGGGCCACACCACCGGTTATGCCACGCCGCTTTTCGTGATTGACGCGCCAGGCGGCGGCGGCAAGATCCAGCTCGCGCCCGATCCCGTGGTGGGCCGCGACGGCGATGATCTGCTGTTGAGAAATTTCGAAGGCGACATTTATCGCTACCCCGACCCCCACGGCTCTCTCGGTCGCGGGCCCTCCGGCGCCTGACGGCAGCGCGCGTCGCTCATGGGCCCTTTTAGCCCCCATCCCGCCTTGCTCCCGGCCATGTCTTCCCGGAGACGGTTGGTGCGATCCCTGCATATCGGGGTCACTTATGACTTGCGCAGCGATTACCTTGCTCTGGGCCTGGGCGAGGAGGAGACGGCCGAATTCGACTCCGAAGAAACCATCGAGGCGGTCTGCCGCGCCCTGACCGAGTTGGGGCACCGCACGGAGCGCATCGGCGGCATCAAACCCCTGACCGAGCGCCTGGTACAAGGATCCCGCTGGGATGCGGTATTCAATATCTGCGAGGGCCTGAAAGGGGTTTCGCGAGAAGCGCAGGTGCCGGCCCTGCTTGAGGCTTACGACATTCCCTATCTCTTCTCCGATCCGCTCGCCTTGGCGCTGACGCTGGACAAGGCTTTGACCAAAAGAGTGGTGCGCGACGCCGGCGTGCCGACCGCGCCATTCGCGCTGATCGAACGGGAGTCCGATATCGCGAACGTCGCTCTGCCGTTCCCCCTGTTCCTCAAGCCGGTGGCCGAAGGTTCGGGCAAGGGGGTGGATGCGCGCTCGCGAGTGGCGACAGCAGCGCAATTGTCGGCGGTGGCGCGTGATCTGCTTCGTCGCTTTCACCAACCGGTGTTGGTTGAGGAATTCCTTCCCGGCCGCGAATTCACAGTGGGGATCACGGGCACCGGCACCGAGGCATCCGTGCTGGGCGTGACCGAGATCGTGCCAAAGGAAAAATATGTCGGTCAGGCGTACGGCTATGAGAACAAGTCCCGGTGGGAGGATAAGCTCACCCTTGTCGCCGCCACCGACGCAAAGGCCGAGGCTGCCGGCCAGGTGGCCCTTCGGGCCTGGCGGGTCCTGCGCTGCCGTGACGGCGGGCGGGCGGACGTGCGGCTGGACAAAGAAGGCAGGCCCTGCTTCATCGAAGTCAATCCCCTGGCCGGAATTCGCCCGGGCTATTCCGACCTCTGCTTCATCGCCGAATTTCAGAAGCTTTCCTATCGCGACATGATCGGAAAATTCCTGGAGTCCTTCCTGGCGCGGACCTCGACATGAAAATCCTGGTGCTTCATTCCGACATCGGGGCCGGGGCGCCGCCTGAGGAACTGGACACGCTGGTGGCGGCGCAAGCGGTGGCCAACGCGCTCGCTGCTCGCGGCCATCGCGTGGAGCAAGCGCCGTTCCGACAGGAAAGCCTCGGGCGCCTGATCGCGCAACAGGCGCCCGACATCGTCTTCAATCTGGTGGAGGGCATCGAAGGGCAGGGAAGGCTTGCCCCCTTGGCGCCCCGAATGCTGGCCGAACTCAAGGTGCCGTTCACCGGTGCCACCGCCGGGGTCATGGCTACGACCAATGACAAGCCGCTCACCAAAGGCAAGCTGCGCGATGCCGGTCTGGCCACCCCGGACTGGTCGCTGCCTCCCGGTTGGAAGGGATTGGACAGCGGAAAATGGATCGTCAAGGCGGCCCTGGAAGACGCCTCCCTCGGCCTTGATGACGGGTGCGTGGCGGATGGCGCGAACGCGCAAGCCCGGGCCGCGCAATGCGCGGCGAGGTACGGTGGAGTTTGGTTCGCCGAACGCTATGTCGAGGGACGGGAGTTCAATATCGCCGTGTTGGACGGCCATGTGCTGCCCATGGCGGAGATGCGCTTCGTGCAATGGCCCCAAGGAAAACCCCGCATTGTGGGCTATGAGGCGAAATGGGAGGAGGATTCGGCCGGTTGGAACGGCACCGTGCGCGCCTTTGGCGTGGAGAAGAGCGAACCGCGCCTTGCGGCCGGATTGCGGTCGGCCTCGGATCGGGTCTGGACGCTCTTCGGCCTGACCGGATTTGCGCGGGTGGATTTCCGGGTCAACGAAAGGAACGAACCGCTGATTCTGGAAATCAATACCAATCCCTGCATCTCTCCCGACGCCGGTTTTGCCGCCGCCGCGGCCGAAGCCGGCATGAGCTATGAAACGCTGGTCGAAGCGATCGTGAAAGCGGGCGGTGGCCGGTCGGAATGCAAGATGGACGTCCGGCCGCGCCTTGCGACGGGCGCGCAATGATCTCCTTGCGCCGCAAATATCCTTGCGCTCCGGGCGGGCCGGTGCTGACCGCGGTTGATCCCTCGATCTTCGCGTTGCGTTATTTCGTTCGCTGCCAGGCCTGCTCGTTCTGCGGCGATGCCTGCTGCGACCATGGCGTGGACATCGACGTGGAAAATGCCCAGCGCCTCAGGGACCTGCCCCAGGATTTTCACGACCGCGTCGGCGTGGCGCCGGGCGAATGGTTCAGTGGCGAGCCGGTGCCTGACGAAGAATTCCCCGGCGGCGCCTACCTTCGCACCGCGACCCGGAACGGAGCTTGCATTTTCCGCAAGTCCGAAGATGGGCGCGGCTGCGCCATCCATGCCTACTGTCTTGAGAAGGGCCTGGACTATCACCGCTTCAAGCCGATGGTGAGCGTGCTTTTTCCGGTGACCTTCGAGAGCGGCGTGCTGACCGCGGCCGCCGAAGCAGCCGATGGGAGCTTGGTTTGCGGGGGAAGGGGCCCCAGCCTTTATGAGGGTGTACGCGTCGAGATCGCCTATTATTTTGGACCCGACCTGATTTCCGAATTGGATGGACTGAATAAGAAATGGTCGACGTCCCAACCTTTGCCGACCTAACCGGGGCGGCGCGCCGCATCGCCCCCTTCGCGGTCAAAACGCCGATGGTGGAGAGCCCCATCCTCAGCGCCGAAAATGGCGGCAGGGTGTTCCTCAAGCTCGAGTCCTTGCAGCGTACCGGCTCCTTCAAGTTCCGCGGCGCTGCGAACCGCATCCTGCTGATCCCGGAAGAGGCACGCCAAGCGGGCGTGGTGGCCTTCTCTTCGGGCAATCACGCTCAAGCGGTGGCGGCGATGGCCAAGCTTCTGGACATTCCCGCTCTGATCGTGATGCCTGGTGACGCGCCCAAGGCCAAGATCGAAGGCACC
>JBOHKF010000454.1:0-2022 GCA_050729015.1 Rhizomicrobium sp.
CGCGCCAAGCGCGATTTCGCCAAGACCCTCGAGCCCAGCGGCAGGGAAAAGATCGCCGCAGCGCCTGGGCTGCGCTTCGTGGTGCAAAAGCATGCCGCCACCCGATTGCACTATGACTTCCGGCTGGAATGGCAGGGCGTCTTCCTGTCATGGGCGGTGACCCGGGGACCATCTCTGGATCCCAGGGACAAGCGCCTCGCCGTCGAGGTTGAAGACCATCCGCTTAATTATGGCGATTTCGAAGGCACCATTCCGAAAGGACAATATGGCGCCGGCACGGTGCTGTTGTGGGACCGGGGCTATTGGGCACCTGAAGGCGATGTCGAAGCCATGCTCAAAGGCGGCGATCTCAAATTCGCCCTGGAGGGAGAAAAACTCCATGGCGGATGGGTACTGGTGCGCATGCGCCACGACCGCCAGCGCGCCCACGGCAGGCGCCCGCGCAACAATTGGCTCCTCATCAAGCATCGCGACAGATACGCAAGCGATGAGAACGGCGACGCGATCCTCAAAGAGGATCGTTCCGTCGCTTCGAGCCGGGGCCTCGATGCGATTGCCGCCGGCAAAGGCAGCAAACCCGTTGCTTTCATGCGCGCCAAAAGCTTCGCCGCAGATGCGGTGTGGTCGAGTTCCAGGCAAAAGCGCCAAGAGAGCCACGCCGCCGCCGCCAAGAATCCCGGGGCAGAAGCCCCTGGCAGAACCGTACGCGCCCTGCCGCGCTTCATCGCCCCGCAATTGTGCCGGCTGGAAGACCACCCGCCGGCGGGCGCGGGTTGGATCCATGAAGTCAAGTTTGATGGCTATCGCATCCAGGCCCGCATTGAAAAGTCGGAAGCGGTTCTCTTCACCCGCAAGGGTTTGGACTGGACTCGCCGTTTTCCGGAAATCGCCCAGGCCTTGGGCGGGCTCCGCGACTGCATCGTGGACGGCGAGGTGGTCGCCCTCGATCATAAGGGCAGGCCCGACTTTTCCAGCCTTCAGGCAGCGCTCTCGGAAGGCAACACAAAAAAACTGGTCTTCTTTATATTCGATCTTCTTTTTGAAGGCCGCGAAGATTTGCGGGCGCTTCCGCTTCTGGCACGAAAGGCGCGCCTTCATGCGTTGATCGAGAACAAGAGGCTCTTGCCCGCGTTACGCTATGTGGAGCATGTCGCTGCGGAGGGCAAGGCCGTGTGGGAGTCGGCGTGCCGGATGAACCTCGAAGGCATCGTCTCGAAAAGGATCTCGGCTTCCTGGCGATCGGGACGAGGCGAAGCATGGATCAAATCGAAGTGCCGCTCTGGCCATGAGGTCGTAATCGGGGGCTGGAGCACCAGAGAGGGCAAGTTCCGGTCTTTGCTGGTGGGCGTGCACAAGGGCAGATATCTTGTCTATGTGGGGCGCGTCGGCACGGGCTTTGGGGGCAGCGCGGTTGCCCGGCTTTTGCCAGCCCTCAAGCAGCAGGAAAGCAGGGCCAGTCCGTTCCGCGGCGCCAATGCGCCGCGTGGACAAGCGGGCGTTCGCTGGGTCAAGCCCAAGCTGGTGGCCGAAATCGAATTCGCCGGCTTCACCGACGATGGCATGGTGCGACAGGCCGCCTTCAAGGGCCTGCGCCGGGACAAGCCCGCCAGCGAGGTGGCAGCCGAAATGCCCGCGGCTGCGCATGAGGCCCGACTGGCGGATGCTATGAAGGCCCTCCCTGAACAGATGGTGCTTGGCGTATCCATTTCCCATCCCGGCAAGGTACTGTGGCCGGATGCCGGCGGTGGCAAGGCCATCACGAAACTGGACCTGGCCTGCTATCTGGAGGAGGTGGGGTCATGGATGCTGCCGCATATCAAGGGCCGGCCTTGTTCGATCGTGCGCGCGCCCGACGGCATCCATGGCGAGCATTTCTTTCAGCGTCATGCGATGCGAGGCGGTTCCAGCCTCTTTTCCGAAGCGAAGGTGTCCGGCGACCGCAAGCCCTATCTCGAGATTGACGGCCTGGAAGCGCTTGCCGCGGCGGCCCAGGTGGCGGCGCTGGAATTCCATCCCTGGAAC
>JBOHKF010000455.1:0-1631 GCA_050729015.1 Rhizomicrobium sp.
CCTTCCGAGGACAATTCCGCCATTCGCCGCCGCCGCCACTGTCCGGAATGCGGCGGCCGTTTCACCACTTTCGAGCGGGTGCAGTTGCGCGAGCTGATCGTGGTGAAGAAAAATGGCCGGCGTGAAGCGTTCGACCGGGACAAGCTCGAGCGCTCCGTCAATCATGCGTTACGGAAACGGCCGGTGGAGAGGGAGCGGGTGGACCGCATGATCACCGGGATCGTGCGTCGGTTGGAATCCATGGGCGAGAACGAAATCCCCGCCAACATGATCGGCGAATTGGTGATGCAGGCCCTGGCCAGCCTCGACAAGGTGGCCTATGTGCGCTTTGCCTCGGTCTATCGCAATTTCCGCGAGACGCGCGACTTCGAGGCTCTGATCGGGGAGCTGGAAGGCGACAAAGACTAGGATGGAACCTCTGCGTCTCTTTCGCACCGGCGCTGGGAGACCGCGTCTTGCGTGGGCGCCAGTGGCCGCGCCGGGGAGGAGAACCTTGGCCAAGAGGAGCCGTCGCCGATGAACGCGCCGCGCCGCGCCCAGCGCCTCAAGGCGGTTCAGGCGCTTTACCAGATGGAGTTGGCGGGCCAAGGCGCCGATGAAGTGGTGGAGGAATTCATCGTCCATCGCTTCGAGGAAGACGTCCCCGATGCGGATTTCTTCCGGGACATTGTCCAGGGCGTGCCCAGGCATCAGGGCGAGATTGACAAGGCGATTGCCGGTTGCCTCAGCGAGGATTGGACCTTGGCGCGGGTGGATTCCATCCTCAGGGCAATATTGCGGGCGGGGGCGTTCGAATTGGTGGCCCGGCGGGATGTTCCCGCGAGGGTGGTGATAGACGAATATGTGGGCATCGCCCATGATTTCCTTGCCGGCGAGGAATCGGGCTTTGTCAACGCCGCCCTGGACAAGATGGCACGGACCAAGCGCGGCCCGGAATTCGGCCTTTCCACGCCGGATGGAGAGTTGGGCTTTTGAACGAGTTCGAGGCCATCTCTCGCTATTTCGCGCCGCTCGCGACCGGTCCTGGCGCCTTTGCGCTCAAGGATGATGCCGCCATCGTGCGCCCGCGCCCGGGCTTCGATCTGGTCCTGACCGCCGACCAGGTCGCCGAGGGTACGGATTTCTTTCCGGGTACTTCGCCCGGCCTGGTGGCAAAGAAGGCGTTGCGCGTGAATCTCTCCGACCTGGCCGCCAAGGGTGCGATGCCCGCATACTATCTGCTGGCGCTTTCCCTTCCCTCCGGAGTGGACGAGGAATGGCTTGAGGCATTCGCTTCCGGGCTGAAGGAGGATCAGGACATCTTCCAGCTTTCGCTCCTGGGCGGAGACATGCAGTCCGCTGCCGGGCCGGTTGCGGTCGGCATCACCGCTATCGGTTTTGTGCCGGAAGGAGGCATGGTCACGCGCGCCGGCGCCCGGCCCGGCGACGATATCTATGTGACGGGCACCATCGGCGACAGCGGCGCGGGGCTATCGCTTGTCAAGAGCGGCCGCGAGGGCGAGAGCGGCGAAGCGCGCGCATTGGTGGCGCGCTATCATTTGCCCGAGCCGCCCGTCGGTTTCGCTCCCGGCTTGCGGAAATTGGCAACCGCCGCCATCGATGTTTCCGATGGGTTGATGGCCGATCTCGGC
>JBOHKF010000456.1:0-1873 GCA_050729015.1 Rhizomicrobium sp.
GATCTGGTCGTAGGCGGGGTAGATGTAGTCGGCGAACTGGATCTCGGCCACCGGGCGCAAGCCGTACGCACCCATGCCGATCGCCACCGCGACGATGCCGCCCTCGCCGATCGGCGCATCGAAACAGCGGGTCAATCCGTATTTTTTCTGCAACCAGTCGGTCGCGCGGAATACGCCGCCGAAATAGCCCACGTCCTCGCCGAATATCAGCACATCGGGATTTTCGCCGAGCATCACGTCGAGCGCGGAATTGAGCGCCTGGATCATGTTCATGGCGGTCATCTCATACTCCGAGCTCGCCGCGCTGTTCGAGAACCCGCCAGTCCGGCGTTTCGAACACGCCTTCGAACATCTCGGTCAAGGGAGGCTTGGACTGGCCCAAGGTCCCGACCGCTTCGCCCTCCTTCACGGCCAATCTAATCTCTTCGGCGATCCCCGCCTCGAACTGGACGTGACGTTTTTCATCCCATTCGCCGATGGCGATCAGGTGTGTCTTGAGCCGTTCTATGGGATCGCCCAGCGGCCAGAACCGGGCCTCATCGACGGGGCGGTAGCGGGTAGGATCGTCGCTGGTCGAATGGCCGGCACCGCGATAGGTGAAGAACTCGATCAGGGTGGCGCCCAGATCGGCCTTGGCACGCGCCATTGCCCATTCCGTCACCGCCCAAACGGCCAGGAAGTCGTTGCCGTCCACTCGCAGGCCCGGCAAGCCATAGCCGATGGCCTTCGAGGCGAAAGTGGTTTCCTCCGCCCCGGCGAAGCCCGCATAGGAGGAGATCGCCCACTGGTTGTTGGTAATGCAGAAGATGACCGGCGCGTGATAGACGCTGGCGAAAGTGAGAGCCTCGTGGAAGTCGCCCTCCGCCGTCGAGCCTTCGCCGATATAAGCCAGCGCCAGACTGTCGTCGCCTTTGTAGGCGCTGGCCATCGCCCAACCCACAGCGTGGCCGAAGCGGCTGCCGAGATTGCCGGAAAGCGAATAGAATCCGTAGTCGCGGGCAGAATAAAGTATGGGAAGCTGGCGGCCCTTGAGCGGATCCTTGGCATTGGAAAAAATCTGATTGACCAGATCGATCGGGGGATAATCGCGGGCCATCAGCCAGGCCAACACCCGATAGGTGGGAAAGCACATGCCGCGGCGGCCAAGCACCATGGACTGGGCGGCGCTGACGGCCTCTTCGCCGGTAGATTTCATGAAGAAGCTGGTCTTGCCTTGACGGTGAGAACGGAACATCCGCTCTTCGAAGAGCCGGGTGACGAGCATGGCGCGCAGGCCTTGCCGCAGGCGGTCGGGCGCGATTCGGGGTGTCCAGGGCCCTTGAGCGCGGCCATTGTCGTCGAGAACGCGGATCGGGCCATAGGCCATTTGGCGGAGCTTGCCGGCGGCCAGATCGGGCTCCGGCCGCGGCTCATGGCCTGCGGGAGGTATGGACAGATAGCTGAAATCGGGCGTGTCGCCGGGACGCGCCTTGGGCGAAGGAATATGGAGGTTAAAAGGGCTCACGAGCCGAATCCCAGTTTGTCACTAAACGAACATCGGCAAGGAGCGTCTCATATTTGCAGGGAACATAAATTCCATTGTTTGCTGAATTTGGCTAAAATATAGGATATAATACCATATATCGCATATAAATTAGGATAACATTACATGGATGAGGTGGACTTAAGAATCCTTCGGGCTCTGCAGCAGGCGCCCGGCCTGTCCATGGCGGACCTGGCGCAGAAAGTGGGCCTCTCTCACACGCCCTGCTGGCGGCGCGTGAAACAACTTGAGGAGTCGGGCGCCATCCGCGAGCGTGCCGTGATCCTGGACCCTCATGTGATGGGACTCCCGGTGACGGTCCTGGCGAATATCCGGCTCAAGGCGAATGAC
>JBOHKF010000457.1:0-2177 GCA_050729015.1 Rhizomicrobium sp.
CCCGACGGCTTCCTCTTCACCTTGAAGGGCCCCCGTTTTGCCACCAACCGGCGGGTGTTGGCCGAAGCCGGCGAGTCCATCGAGCGGTTCGTGAAAAGCGGGATTTCCCGGCTCGGCAAGAAGCTGGGGCCTATCAACTGGCAATTCATGGCGGGCAAGAAGTTCGATGCCAGGGATTTCGGGTCCTTTCTTTCGCTTCTGCCCGAACGCGCGGACGGCATCGCGTTGCGCCATGCCGTGGAGGTGCGCCATCCAAGCTTCGCCTGCGCGGAATTCGTCGCGCTTTGCCGCGGCCATGGGACGGCGATCGTCACCGCGGGCGACAGCGAATTCCCCTTGATCGCCGATGTCGCCGCCGATTTCGTCTATGTGCGCATCATGGGAACGAGAAAGGTGGAAAAGCTTGGCTATCCAAGGGCGGAAATCCATCGCTGGGCGTCGCGCGCGAAAATTTGGGCAGAAGGCGAGGCGCCAAAGGACTTTCCCCTCCTTTCCCGGCGTCCGCCAAAAAAGGCACGCGATGTCTTCCTGTTCGTGATTTCGGGCGCCAAGAAACGCAATCCCGCCGCGGCCCAGGCTCTCATGCAGGCATTGGGCTGATCGAAGCCGGCCTGCTCCGGCCGTCCGGCGTCTGCATGGCGGCCATGTCCTTGTCAAAACAACCGGCGGCCGTGAGAATCGTGCGGCTTGCGGGAGGGATGCGATGCGGCTGGTGGGGATGCTGGACTCGCCTTATGTCCGGCGGGTCGCGATATCGCTGGAATTGATGGGTTTGGATTTCGAACTCAGCCAGATTTCGGTTTTCCGCGGCGTCGAGGAATTCAAGGCTGTCAATCCGGTGGTGAAGGCGCCCAGTTTGGTCGCCGATGACGGCACGGTGCTGATGGATTCCACACTCATCATCGCATATGCCGAGCGGCTGGCGGGCAAGGCCGCAAGCCTGATGCCCGAGAATGCCGCGGATTTCGCCAAGGCGCAGCGCGCCATCGGACTGGCGCTGGCGGCATGCGAGAAGACGGTGCAAATGGTTTACGAGACAACGCTGCGCCCCGAGGCGAAGCAGCATCAGCCTTGGCTCGACCGGGTGACGGCACAACTGGCGGCGGCTTACGGCGAACTGGAGCGGCTGGTACCGGAGGGCCGGTTCGGAGGCGCGAATCTCAACCAGGCCGACATCACCTCCGCCGTCGCCTGGCGTTTCACCCAGAGCCGCTTTCCCGAGGCGGTGCCGGCCGCACAGCATCGGCGCCTTGCCGCTCACTCTGCGCGCGCCGAGAAACTCGCGGCGTTCGCGGCGATGGATTTTCCTTAAATCGGCTAACCTCGCGCCTCGCCGGGCAGCCGGCGGCGGATGACATTCAGGTTCAAATCGGCGCGATGCCGCAAGCCCAATTTCCGATAAAGCGCGATGGCCGCCTGGTTGTGGGGATAGACGTGCAGGAACGGCTTGTCGCCCCGCGCGGCAATTCCCGCCGCCACCTGGCGCATCAACGCCTTAGCGAAACCTCGGCCGCGGGCGTCCGGATGGATCGCCACGGCGCTGATCTCGGTAAAGCCCGGCACTTTCAGCCGCTCCCCCGCCATGGCGACCAGCCGCCCCTTCTCCCTGACCCCCAGAAAGGCACCCAACTCATGGGTGCGAGCATGAAACGGCCCGGGCTTGGTCAGCTCGGCAAGGGCTTGCATTTCGGGCGCGTCGGCGGCCGTCAGGCGCACGATATCGGATCTCTCCTCGGCCGAGGCCAGGGCATCGGCGGTCATTTGAAGGCAGACGGCCTGCGTCATGCTGATGAATCCCGGGGGAGGGGTGATCCTCTCCATCTCGAACAGTGCCACGTGCCCGTCCGCGGGCATCAGTGCGCAAAGCGCGGCAAGTTGGGCCCTGCTGTTGTCGCGGGTTGCCCCGAAAGGCTCGATGTCGCCGGGAAAGCGCAATTCCTCGCCGCTTCCCCGTGCCAGATGCGCCTGGCGGGTGGTGAGCGCGCTCCAGACCGGCCGGTCCAAGGGGTGAGCCATGGCGCATCAGGAACCGGCCGAAGTCCCATCGGCAAGCCCGCACGGTTCCTGGCCGCCATGCATTTGAAGGAAGGCACGCCAACCTACGCTCCTGTCGAGCCGTTTTTTCCGGACCGGGTTGTGATGCTTTCCGATCGCGCCACAAGGGGTAGGTTTATGAC
>JBOHKF010000458.1:0-5427 GCA_050729015.1 Rhizomicrobium sp.
GTCCACTTCCTCGAAATCGGCATCGACGACGTTCTCCTCGGGCTTGGTCTGGCCATCGCCATGGGAAGCCGCGCCCTGCTTGTCTTGGGCTTGCGCCTTGTACATGGCTTCGCCAAGTTTCATCGAAGCCTGGGCCAAAATGTTGGTCTTGGCCTTGATGTCTTCGCCGTCGGCAGTTTTCACGGCTTCCTTGAGATTGGCGATGGCGTTCTCGATCGCCTGCTTCTGGCTGGCGTCCACCTTGTCGCCATGCTCGGAGAGAGCCTTCTCCGTCGAATGCACCAAGGCGTCGGCCTGGTTGCGGGATTCGATCAGTTCGCGGCGCTGTTTATCTTCGACGGCATGGGATTCGGCATCTTTGACCATCCGCTGGATATCGACATCGGTAAGCCCGCCCGAAGCCTGGATGCGGATCTGCTGTTCCTTGCCGGTGGCCTTGTCCTTAGCGGTCACGCTGACGATGCCGTTGGCATCGATATCAAAGGTAACCTCGATCTGCGGTACCCCGCGCGGCGCCGGCGGAATGCCGGTCAAGTCGAAGCGGCCCAGCGACTTGTTGTCGGCCGCCATCTCGCGCTCGCCCTGGAAGACATTGATGGTGACCGCCGTCTGGTTGTCGTCGGCGGTGGAAAAAATCTGCGATTTCCTGGTGGGAATGGTGGTGTTGCGATCGATCAGCCGGGTGAACACGCCGCCCAATGTCTCGATGCCCAGCGAGAGAGGCGTCACGTCCAGGAGCAGCACGTCCTTGACTTCGCCTTTCAGCACGCCGCCCTGGATGGCGGCGCCGATGGCCACCACTTCGTCGGGGTTGACGCCCTTGTGCGGCTCCTTGCCGAACAATTGCTTGACCAGTTCCTGCACCTTGGGCATGCGGGTCATGCCACCAACCAGAATCACTTCGTCAATCTGCTGGGCGGTGACGCCGGCGTCCTTGAGCGCCTGCTTCACGGGCCCCACCGTTTTTTGGATGAGATCGTCCACCAGGCTCTCCAGCTTGGCGCGGGTGATCTTGATGGTGAGATGCTTGGGCCCCGAGGCATCGGCAGTGATGAAGGGCAAATTTACTTCGGTCTGCTGGGCGCTCGAAAGCTCGATCTTGGCCTTTTCCGCGGCATCCTTCAGGCGCTGCAACGCCAGCCGATCGCTGCGCAGGTCGATGCCGTTTTCCTTCTTGAATTCGTCGGCGAGAAAATTGACCACACGGGTGTCGAAATCCTCGCCGCCCAGGAAGGTGTCGCCATTGGTGGACTTCACCTCGAACACGCCGTCGCCGATTTCGAGCACCGAAACGTCGAAGGTGCCGCCGCCCAGATCGTAGACGGCGATGGTGCCGGACTGCTTCTTATCCAGGCCGTACGCCAAAGCTGCCGCCGTGGGCTCGTTGATGATGCGAAGAACTTCGAGGCCGGCGATCCTGCCGGCGTCCTTGGTGGCCTGGCGCTGGGCGTCGTTGAAATAGGCGGGAACGGTGATCACCGCCTGACTCACTTTCTCGCCCAGATGGGCTTCGGCGGTTTCCTTCATTTTGATCAGGATGAAGGCGGAGATTTCCGATGGGCTGTAGCGCTTGGTGTCGCGGCCGGAGACCCAGGCGTCACCATTGTCGGCCTTGACGATCTTGTAGGGCACCATGCCCCTGTCCTTCTGGGTCATGGGGTCGTCATAGCGTCGGCCGATCAGGCGCTTGATGGCAAAAAAGGTGAATTCGGGATTGGTGACGGCCTGGCGCTTGGCGGGCTGGCCGACCAGCCGTTCGCCGTCAGGTGCAAAAGCAACGATCGAGGGAGTGGTGCGAGCGCCTTCGGCATTTTCGATGACTTTGGGCTGGGAGCCTTCCATCACCGCCACACAGGAATTGGTGGTGCCCAAATCAATGCCGATTACTTTAGCCATTTTCTTCCTCTCATATGGCGATGGGACTCGTCCAGGATACCGGCGCCGGAGTTCTCGCCCATCCCTTTGAAATCCAAGTCAAAATCGGCCGCGCCGGCAAACCCATGCTGGCCTCGTGGGGTATATAGGGTTGGGGGCGAAGCTTGCCAAGGCATCGGCTCCGCAAAAGCCCGGGCTTTTCACCCGTTGAGGGCTTGAAAAAGCCTGACCAGGACTGCGGCAAAACCCACCGCAGCCACGCAGGGCAGGTAAAGCAGGCCCGCCAGCCGGTCGTGGCGCCAAAATACGATGTCGGTGGCAAGGCCGAGGACCACCAGGAAGACCAGGGCGGAAAGAGCCAAAGCCGTCCGGTGGGGCCCGAAAAAAAGTGCCGTCCAGACAAAAGTGAAAGCGAGTTGGAGGGAATAAAGCGCCATCGCCGTGGATTTCAGGCCGGCAATCTTCCAGACCCGCCACGCCGCCAGTGCCATCAGGGCATAGAGGCCGGTCCAAAGCGGGGGAAGAAGCCAGGCGGGGGGCGCGAAAGCGGGCTTGTTGACCCCTTGATACCAGCCGGCAAGGCTGGGCTCGGTGAAGACACTGGCCGCCGCGCCAACCGCAAGCGTCGCAAGCAGAAACGCCAACAGCGGCCGGCGTGCCGCACGCTTGGATTCAAAATCGTCCTCCGCAGCCAGGCGCCAATCTCCCAACCGCTTCATGGCCGGTCTTTCGGCGCGCCGGCATGCTCCGCCAGGATGGAGGCGATGGCCGCCGACACCTTCTTGGCCATGGCGATGTGCAGAAATTCGTTGGGCCCATGGGCGTTGGAATGGGGACCCAGCACCCCTGTCACCACGAACTGGGTTTGGGGAAATTTCCTGCCCAGCATCGCCATGAAGGGAATCGAACCGCCTTCGCCCATGAAGGCGGGGGGCCGGCCGAAATGGGCAAGGCTGGCCTTCTCGAGCGCGCGCCCAAGCCATGGCGCGAGCGAGGGCGCGTTCCACCCCGTTTCCCCTCGCGGGGCATCGAATGCCACCCTCGCCCCGTAGGGCGGGTTCTCTTCCAGAATTTTCTTTACCTGAAGCCGCGCGGGCTCGGCCTCGCAGGTCGGAGCAAGGCGCAACGACAATTTCAAGGTGGTGTAGGGAAGAAGGACATTGCCGCCGTTTTCAGGCGTGGGGTAACCCGCGGCCGCCGTGATTGCCAATTGCGGGCGCCAGGTGCGGTTCAGGATCAGTTCGCCGGGGTCTTCGTCCATCGGCGCCATGCCAGGGACGAACGGCAGTTTGGTGAACACGTTGGCGCCAAGGATCTTGGCGGCAGCCTCTGCCTGTCTTTGCCGTTCGGGCGGAATCGGCACAAACAGGGACTCCAGCTTCATCTGCCCGGTTGCTTCGTCCTCGATGCGGGAAAGAAGCGCGCGCGCCAGGCGGAAGGAGGACGCCACCACGCCGCTCGCATCTCCGGAATGGACACCCTCGGTCAGGACCTGCACGGTGAGATTGCCGGTCACCATGCCGCGCAGGCTGGTGGTGAGCCAGAGCTGGTCGTAATTGCCGCAACCGGAGTCCAGGCACACCACAAGGTCGGGGGTGCCGATGCGGGGGGAAAGATGCTCGATATAGAATGGAAGGTCGGGCGAGCCGGATTCCTCGCAGGCCTCGATCACGATCACGGCGCGAGCATGGGGCATATTCTGCGCCGCGAGCGCCAGCAGCGCGCTCAAGGCGGCGAACATCGCATAGCCGTCATCGGCGCCGCCGCGGCCATAAAGCCGGCCGTTCTTTCTGACCGGCGTCCAGGGGTCGGGCGCGTCGGTCCAGCCGGTCATTTCCGGCTGCTTGTCGAGATGGCCGTACATCAGCACGGTACCGGGCGCGCTGCCGGGGACTTCGATGAGGATCAGCGGCGTTCGGCCTTCCAGGCGCGCCACCTCCAGCGTCGCGCCGGGAAGCTGCTTCAATCTCGGAAGCGCCCAATCGTGGAACAGCGCCACCGCCTTCTCCATGTGGCCATGCCGGACCCAACCGGGATCGAAGGCGGGACTTTTGTTTGGAATGCGGATGTAATCGGTGAGAGTGGGAAGTATTTCCCCCTCCCACATCGCATCCATGAACGCCTGGGTTTTGGCGAACGTCTGGGATTTGGCGGCGTCA
This sequence comes from Rhizomicrobium sp., assembly GCA_050729015.1. Lineage (GTDB taxonomy): Bacteria > Pseudomonadota > Alphaproteobacteria > Micropepsales > Micropepsaceae > Rhizomicrobium. Next base: position 4,035 of record JBOHKF010000458.1, read on the forward strand.
ATCATTGATGTCATAGGCCGCGACGATGGCGGCGTTGAAAATTTCACTCATCTTGGCACCCAAAGGCGTGATCTGGACGGATTTCTCGAGCCCCACCAGCAGCGGCCCCATGACATTGACGTCGCCCAATTGTCGCAGCAGCTTGGTGGAAATCTGGGCCGAATGCATCGCCGGCATTATAAGAACATTGGCGGTATCCGTAAGCCGGGTGAAGGGATAAAGTTGGAGCTTGGCGCGGTCGAGCGCCACGTCGGGGGCAAATTCGCCGTCATATTCGAAATCCACGCCGCGCGCGTCCAGGAGATGCACCGCCTCGATGATGCGCTCGCTTCTCTCGGAACGGGGAAAGCCGAAGGTGGAAGACGCAAGCATGGCGACCCGCGGCGTGAGGCCAAGCTTGCGGGCGGTGGCGGCCGCGCGAATGGCGATTTCGGCAAGCTGAAGGGCATCGGGAAGCTCGGTGATGGAAGTGTCCGCCACCAGGACGGTACGGCCCTTGGCGAAGATCACCTGCATACCGATCGGCCGCACCCCGTGAGAGGCGTCGATCACCGTCCGTACATCGTTGAGGGCCGCGGCGTAGTTGCGGGTGACGCCGGTCACCATGGCGTCGGCGTCGCCCGCCGCCAGCATCGAGGCGGCATAGATATTGCGGTCGTTTGTCACCATGCGCACCGCGTCCCGGTAGAGCACGCCGCGCCGTTGCAGGCGGCGATAGAGCCGCTCGACATAGGGCGAGACCTCCTGCGCGGAAAGAGGCACCCGGATCTCGAGCGCATTCTCTTCCAGGCCGATGGATTTGAAGCCCCTGCGTACCATTTCGGCCCTGCCTACCAAAATTGGGTGTCCTAATCCCGAATTCTGGAAGGCCGAGGCGGCACGTATGACCGCCTCGTCTTCGCCTTCGGCAAAGACCACGCGCTTGGGCTTGGCGCGCACCGCCGCGGTGATGGTCTGGAACAGGATCGCCGAAGGATCGAGCCTGGCTGAAAGCTGATAGGAATATTGATCGAGATTTTCGATTTTGCGCCGCGCCACGCCGGTCCTGATCGCCGCTTCCGCGACCGCCCGGCTCACCTTGCTGATCAACCGGGGATCGAAGGGCACGGGAATGATGTAATCGGGGCCATAGGCCGGCCGCGAGCCGCGGTAGGCGGCGGCCACTTCATCGGGCACGTCTTCGCGCGCCAACGACGCTAAGGCTTCGGCGGCCGCGATCTTCATGGGTTCATTGATGGTGCGGGCGCGCACGTCCAGCGCGCCGCGGAAAATATAAGGAAAGCCCAGCACATTGTTCACCTGGTTGGGATAGTCGCTGCGGCCGGTGGCAATGATGGCATCGGGCCGCACCTCCCTTACCTCTTCGGGCGTGATCTCCGGATCGGGATTGGCC
>JBOHKF010000459.1:0-6645 GCA_050729015.1 Rhizomicrobium sp.
AGAAGGACCTGGCCAAGGCAACCGAAAGGTCCTTTGTCGCCGCCTATCAACAAGCCGCCCTCGATGCCTATGCCGATGTCGAGACGGCGCTGGTCCAGGTGGCCAATAGCGGCATAGCTCTCGATCATTTGACCCGGGAGGTGGCAGCGGCGCAGGAGGCCTTCCAGATCGCGAGCCTGCAATACCGTGAGGGTGCCGCCGATCTCTTCAACGTGCTCCAGGCACAGCAGACCTTGTTCTCGGCCGAAGACCAGGTGGCGCAAACCGTGCTCGCCAACCGTCAGGCCAGCGTGCATTTGTTCGAAGCCCTGGGCGGCGGCTGGCAGGAAGCCCCGCAAGACCGCACCCAGTTGGCGCAGAACCGGACGAAATGACCGACGCAACGGGGGCCCTCACCCCAGATCGGCCAGGGGCAGCGCCATCGCCGCGCGGCGGCGCAGGAAAAGGGCCAGGCCCACGCCCACCAGCAGCCAGGAGAGCCCCAGTATCTTGGCATTGATGTTGGCCTCCACCAGGGCGTAGCCGAGGACCGCGGTTCCGAGAATAGGCGAGATCACATGGGCAAATATCCGGCGATCGGACCGGGCGTGAAAGAAGCGGATCACCGCCAGATGCAGCATCACATAGGCCGACAGCGCGCCAAAGGTTACCATCGTCACCATCGTCTCGATCCGGTGCATGGTCAGAAGCGAAATCATGACCGACATCGCGGCGACAAGAAGCAGGGCGCGCGAGGGCACGCTGTGCCGGTTCACCTGATGGAGGAACCGCGGCAGGCTGCCGTCGCGTGCCATGCAGAAAATCACTTTGGCGGTGGCGGCCTGGGCGATCAGCGCATTGGCCAGAAGCGCGATGAAGGCGTTGGTAAGCGTGATCAGGGGAAGAAACCAGGCTCCCACCACGCGCGCGGAAACCAGATAGAAGGCGACATCGGCATGGGCGCCAAAGCGCGTGCCCGCCGGCACGAAGATCGCCGCCAGATAGACTTGCGCCACAAACAGAAGGGTGACGATCAAAAGCAGCAGCATGGTGGCACGCGAAACCGCCGCCCCCGCGCCTTGCGCTTCTTCGTTCAAGGTGGAGACGACATCGAAGCCAAGATAAGAGAGGGCTGCCACCGGCACGGCGGCGAAAAGCGCGCCCAGGCTGAAGCCTCTGCTATCGAACACAGGCGCCATGAGTTGCACCCCATTCACCTTGCCTTGAAAGACGGGAAGGACGGCAAAGGCGAGAAACAGGAAAATCACCGCCAGTTGAATGGCCAGCAAGGCCTTGCCCACCTTCACATTCACGGTGATGCCAAAGAGGTTGACCGCGCAGGGCAGGAAAACGAAAAGCGCGAGCCAGACCGGCCGCGGCACGGCAGGAAAAAGCGGCGCCAGCGAGGCCGCGGCCAGGATCGCCGCCAGGGCGGGGAAAAGCAAGTAATCCAAAAGCAGCGCCCAGCCGGCGAGGAACCCGAAACCTGGCCCCGCGCCCTTGCTCACATAGGAATAAACCGAGCCTGACAGCGGAATTCGCCGGGCCATTTCGCTGTAGCTCAGAGCGCTAAAACACATGGCAAGCCCGCCCAGAATATAGGTGGCAGCCGCCATACCGTGGGAAAGATCGAAGACCGCGCCGAACACCGCAACCGGCGCGATCGGCACGAAATAGAGAAGCCCGTAGGTGACGATGTCGAAGAAGCTGAGATTGCGCTTGAGGCGAGGCGCGGTCGAAACCTCGGACATGGCGCTTCCCATCGGCTTGGCCGATGCATGGCCTAGCATGGGCGCATACCAACCACCATGAGAGCGGCCTCTCGCGACGGAGAATCGCGTCGCGAGAGGCTATTCGCGCCGGTCCGCCGAAAGCCGGTCAGCCCGCCTGGCCGTTCTGCGGCAGCTCGAACGCGTAGAGCGTTGCGGCGGCGCTTGCGCCCGGTGTCCCCGCCGGTTGCGCCTGGGCGGCGGCAACAAAGGGAAGCGAGCCAAGTGCCAGGGCAAGCAGCATCATCGTGGACTGCCGCGCTACGACATTCATCAAAGAAACCAGAGACTTGGGTGACATTTCGACCTCCTGTATCGTTCTATGCAAGGTATCTTGTATAGATAGTATCTTGCAGTAATAGATACAAGCGTCAAGAGCGAAGTGAAAAAAATCGGGCGGCGCGAGCCGGGGAGTCAGCCTTTGCCTTTGCCGTGACGCATCGCTTGCGGACTTGGATCGGGAAGAGAGCTTACGCTGCGGGCGGCTGGCTCTTGCTGCCCAAGAGCGCGCGGATCCGGGCGCTCACTTCGGCATGGATGTAAGGCTTGGGAAGAGTCGTAAAGCCCTGGACCCGGCAAAGGTCCTCAACACCGTTGCCGCGCGACAGGTCGCCCGACGCCAGCATCAGGGGAATGCCGGGACGGTGCTGGGCCACCCAGCGGGCCAACGCGAGCCCGCCTTCGTCGTCATCGGGAAAGCGGACATCCGTGAAGACCAGTTCGATCAAGGGATGGGCCTCGATCAGCGTGATGGCGGTCGCTACCGAAGCAGCTTCCAGCACCACAAAGCCGCAACCTTCCAGGTGATCCGCCAAAGCCAAGCGTATCCAGGGCTCGTCTTCCACCACCAGAATCGTTTGCAGTTGCCTCGACACGCACGCTTTCCCGTCCCCGTAAGAACAAACGTCCGAAGCGGTAACGGGTTTCGCGAACCAGGGCCCTTCGGCCATGAAACCGGGGGGCGCGAGAGGCGAGGACCCTTAAGCGGGTTCGGCGGCGCGCCGCTGGCTTGCCGCAATCGCTTCGCGCATTTTCCGTTCCACCTCGCCATAGCGATAGGGCTTGGTGAACGCGCTCACATGCGAGGCCTGGCACAATTCCTCCATCGCCTTGATGCCTCCCATCTCGCCGGAGGTGAGCATGACCGGGATACCGGGCCAATATTTCGTTACCCACCGGGCCAATTCGACCCCATCCATGTCGCCGGGCATGCGCACGTCAGTGAAGACAAGTTCCACTTTCTGACGCTCCATAATGTCCATGGCTTCGGCCGCGCTCGCCGCTTCCAGGATGTGGAACCCGCAATCGGCAAGATACTCGCTCAACGCAAGCCGGATCAGCAGCTCGTCTTCGACGATGAGAACGCTATGCCCAGACAAATCACCCTCCGGCGCCCCGTCCCATTTGCTACAGTGTGGCCCGCCTCGGACCAATTCCAAAGCCGAAGCGGCTTTCTCGCGGAGAACAGCGGCCTGGGCGGCCAAAGATTCCTGTGAGTATTGCCGATGCCCGGCGGCGCGCCTCGCAAGAACAGTCCCGGGAACAGTGTGAAGCGGCTTTCTCCGCATTCTAGCGCGCAGAACAGCAATGTCACGACTCGGAATATGACCGCGCGTCAGTCGGCCAGGACGCGAAGGCGATAGGGACTAATGCCGCCCGGGCAGGCGCGTCATCGCGGGCCTTCGCCGGCCAGGAAATCGAAGCAGCGCCCGGCCGCACGCGCGCGCGCCCCAAGTCCTATCTAATGGCGGCCGGCTGTGCACCAAGATAAATCTCCGTACGCGGATTGATTACAAATGTGACATCCGAAGGACACGTGAAGACACCGGCGCGGCCTGGACCGCGGCGTCCGCCCGGACTTGGGCCGCCCGACCGGCCGGGCGTCCCTTTGCGAATGGACGTTCAGGAAAAATTCAAAACGCCTGCAGGTGCAAAGGACTATGCTCGACATTTGCGATGGGGCGCGAACGAGAACCGAATGAAAATGAAGAAGAGCGCAACATTCCTCGTCCTCTTTGGCGTGGCCGCCGCATTGGGCGGTTGCGCCTACGATGGTTATACATCCTACGCCGGTGGTTATGCATCCTACCCTGGCTCATATTATCCGTATGCTGACTATTATTCTCCTTACTACAATTACGGCTTCTCCGACGATCCTTTCTTTTATGGCGATCCCTTCTATTACGGCGGCTACGGCGACCTGTGGATTGGACCCGGTTATGGGTATTATGGCGGTTTCGGTCATCCTCGCTTAGGTCGGGGTTTTCGCGGCAGCGGGCATGGGCAGGGCGGTTTCCATGGCGGGGGAGCCCATGCCTTTCGCGGCGGTGCGGCACGCAGCGGTGGATCGCACGGTGGAGGGGGAGGCTTGCGCGGAGGCGGCAGCTTCCAAGGTGGCCGTCATCGCTAGCGCGGGCTGACCTGTGGGCCTCGGTTCGGACGAACCATGTCTATGGGCCTTCAAATATTCTCGCCGCCAGCCGGGGCAGGATTGCGACCGCACACCAAGGGCGGCGGATCGCGCAAGCATTGGCCTGTCAGCAATGCGAAGGCATAGGAATTGGGGATGCGGCCCGACGCCAAGGCTGCCAGCAAAAGGCCCAAGGCCAGGAACGCCAGGATGCGCACGGCGGACATCTGTGCCTCGCCTCAATCGCGGTCGACGCCGATCCTATCAGGTCCGGTTCCCAACCGGAATGACAGGGCTCAATCCGGCAATCTGGGATGGGGTTGGCGGGTCACGGAAAGGGCTGCGCCCATGGATGCCAGCACCACCATTGCCACCGCGCTCCACTGCACGAGAGAAAGCTGTTGGCTTAGCAGCAGAAGCCCCATCAGCGATCCCATCGCCGGCTCGAGACTCATCAGTGTCCCGAACGCCGGGGCGGGAATCCGCCGCAGCGCCACCATCTCCAGCGAATAGGGAACGGCGCTAGACAGGGCCGCCACCAACAGACCGAATGCCAATATCCCCGGCCGGAACAGCATCCAGCCGGAATGGATGAAGCCCACCGGCATGATGACCAACGCGGCCACAATCGCACCCAGAACGGTTGCATATTGGCCATGGGCCAGCCCCGCCTTCTGCCCGAAAATGATATAGAGGGCCCAACAGACCCCTGCGCCCAAGGCGAAGCTTGCCCCGCCCCAGGAAACGCCGGACGCTTCACGAATCGGAAGAAGGAGCAGAAGCCCCGCCATTGCCAGCAGAGCCCAGAGAAAGTCGCGCGCGCGGCGCGAGGCGATCAGCGCAACCGCCAGCGGACCGGAGAATTCGAGCGCCACCGCGATTCCCAGAGGCACCGTTCGCAGCGCCATGTAGAACAGGAAATTCATGGTTCCCAGGGCGGCGCCATAGACCACAAGCGCCTGCCAGTTGCGCCGGCCGATCCGCGCCCGCCATGGGTGCCAAAAAAGGATCAGGATCAGGGCGGACCAGCCGGTGCGCAATGCCACCGTGCCTTGGGCACCCACCAGGGGAAACAACTGCTGCGCCAGCGACGCGCCGGTCTGAAAGCAGAACATGGCGATGAGCAGCGCTCCCACCGCCAGTCCCGTGCCGCGCCCGGATGCCATGATACCCCTTGCGGCAATTTATGGGGGAAAACAGAGAAACTCGGCAACCTCGGCACGCGCGCATCTCTCATGCGATAACGATCGGTCGATTCCGCGCGTCGTCGGCCGGCTGATTGGGCTGCCGCAACGCGCCATACCGGCCTTCATTGACCTTGGAGAGTCAAGCCTCCAACATGGCCGGAAAATGGGGGCACTGGTGCAGTTTTGCCTTAGGTTGCGGAGGTTCGACTAAAACATATTTTCTACTGGAGCCAGAAGAGGCACAAATATTGCCATTCTCCAAATTTGCGGCTCCAAGCAGCGGCGTCTGTACCCCACTGGTCAGACGGTACCAGTGCCGAAAATGGGGTCCGGGATGAAGCGCTCCTTTCTGATGTTCGTGGTGGCGGCCATGATCGGCGGCTTCATCGTGGGCATGATCGTCCATGGCGCGGCATCGCCTTCAGGGGCCAAGACGGCGGCATCCGGATTCGACCAGGTCACCAACATCTTTCTGCGCCTGATCAAGATGATCATCGCGCCTCTGGTGCTCACCACCCTCACCGCCGGCATCGGCCATATCGAAAGCGCAGCGACGGTGGGGCGCATCGGCACCAAGGCGATGATCTGGTTCTTGACCGCTACCTTCGTGGCGCTCGCGATCGGCCTGGTGATGGTCAACCTGCTGGCGCCGGGCGTGGGTGCGGGCGTTGCCCATGTCGCCAGCAACGGCGGCACCGGCGTGGGGTCGGCGGCAGGCTTTTCCGGCTTCCTCGAACACCTGATTCCCGCCTCCCTATTCGATGCCATGGCCCGCAACGAGATCCTGCAGGTGGTGGTGTTTTCCCTCTTCGCGGGCATCGCCATCTCGGCCGTGGGGCAGAAGGCCTCGGCCCTGCTGCACGTCATCGAACAGGGCGCCACCGTGATCCTCAAGATCACCACCTATGTGATGCTGTTCGCGCCCTTCGCGATTTTTTCCGCCATCGCCGGCGCCTTCGCCACCCAGGGTATCGGCATCCTGGCTACCTATGCCAAGCTGGTGGGCGATTTCTATCTGGCGATCTTCACCCTGATCGCCTGCATGATCGCGGTGGCCTCGCTGATCCTGCGCGGCCAGATCATTCCGGTGCTCAGGGCCATCCGCGCTCCCGCGCTGATCGCTTTTTCCACCTCGACCTCCGAAGCCGCCTTTCCGCTGTTGCTGGAATCGCTGGAGGCGATGGGGTTCTCCTCCAAGATCGTCAGCTTCGTGCTGCCGCTGGGTTATTCCTTCAACCTGGACGGCTCGACCATGTATTGCACCTTCGCTTCCATGTTCATCGCCCAGGCCTATGGCATC
>JBOHKF010000460.1:0-4422 GCA_050729015.1 Rhizomicrobium sp.
GGGCAAGGATTCGGGGCCGCTCGAGGTCCGCGAAGAGGTCGAGGCCTGAAAGGGGGCTCCCCACCGGGTTTCAGGGCGGCCGAGAGGCCGCCCTTTTGTCTGGAACGCGGCTATCGCCTAAATTGGCCCGGCAGTTTATACGCTCGAGAACGCAATTTCTGCTGCCCGGAAGCGCGGTTGCGATGAGAAGGTTTTTCCTTGCCATGATGGGCGCCGCAGTTGCTGCAGCGCTTGGCTTGGCGTGGCGGCCGGCCGCGGCTGAGACCGCGGGGCCGAAACCGTTAGCTGCGCAAGCGTTACATCTGCCGCCTTCAGGTCAGCCCGCCTTGCTGGGTCCGGGGCGGCTTACCTTTGCGCCGGTGGTCAAGCGGGTCGCACCTGCGGTTGTCAATGTCTACGCGCGCTCCATCACCCAAGTGCAGGTCAACCCGTTTTTCGCCGATCCCTTTTTCTCGCAATTCTTCGGCGCTACGCCCGAGATGCGCCGACGGGTGCGGCAATCCCTGGGCTCCGGGGTGATCGTTCGCTCCGACGGACTGATCGTCACCAACAATCACGTGGTGGCGGGTGGCACCGACATTGTCGTGGCGTTGAACGACAAGCGCGAATTCAAAGCCAAGGTGCTCCTGGCCGATCCCAGGACCGACTTGGCCGTGCTCAAGATAGACACCAAGGGCGAGCAGCTTCCGACTCTGGCCTTCGGCGACAGCGACACCGTCCAGGTGGGGGACGTGGTGCTGGCCGTAGGTGACCCCTTTGGCGTGGGCCAGACCGTCACCATGGGTATCGTCTCGGCGCTTGCGCGCAGCACCGGGTCGGCGAATGACTATCAATTCTTCATCCAGACCGATGCCGCCATCAACCCCGGTAACTCGGGCGGAGCATTGGTGACCACGGATGGAAAATTGATCGGCATCGACACGGCGATCTATTCCCGCTCCGGCGGCAATATCGGCATCGGCTTTGCCATCCCTTCCAACCTGGCGCGCCGCGTTGTCGAAGGCGTGGAGGGCGGCCAGTTGCGGCTTGCCTGGGCGGGGGCCAGCGGCCAGCCCGTGACCGACGCGATTGCCCAGAGCCTGCGCCTGCTCCACCCGGGCGGAGTCCTGATCAAGGAGGTTTATCCGGGCGGACCTCTGAGCAATGCCGGCGTGAAATCGGGCGACGTGGTGCTGTCGGTGGATGGCGCCGAAGTGGACGACATGCAGGCCTTCAACTACCACGTCGCCATCCGCAAGGCGGGAGAGAAGGTAAAGATGCGCGTGGAATCGGGAAGGAAAGCCCGCGACGTCACGGTGGTTCTGGCGCTGCCGCCGGCAAACCCGCCGAGCGACGCCAGCCTGATTTCCGGACGCAATCCGCTGGCCGGCGCGAAAGTGGAGAATCTTTCGCCCCAGGCGGCGCTCGACCTCAACATGGACCTTCTCGCCAAGGGCGTTGCGATCATTTCGGTCGAGCCGGGCTCCTATTCCGGAAATTACGGCTTTCGGGCCGGCGACATCATCCGGAGCGTGAACGGAAGGGCGATCGATCGCGTCGCCGATCTCGGCCGCGCCCTCAACGGGACCGACCACTGGGACTTGGTGATCGACCGTGGCGGTCATAGGCTGACGCTGTCCGTGGACGCCTAGGGTTCGGTGCCGTGGTATACCGGCTGTCATGAGCGATCTTTTCGACGCGGGCGGCCTGGCAAAGGACGCACCGCGGCCCCTGGCCGACCGGCTGCGGCCCAAGACCCTCGGCGAGGTGGTGGGTCAGGACCACCTCCTGGGCCCGGATGGACCCATAGGGCGGATGGTGGCAAGAGGCGCCGCCCATGCGGTGATCCTGTGGGGACCGCCGGGCACGGGCAAGACCACCATAGCGCGGCTTCTTTCGTCCGCCTTCCGCCTTCACTTCGAGCAACTCTCGGCGGTCTTTTCGGGCGTTGCCGACCTGAAAAGGACCTTCGAGGCAGCGCGCGCCCGTCGCAAGACGGGGCTGGGGACCTTGCTTTTCATTGACGAAATTCACCGCTTCAACCGCAGCCAACAGGACTCCTTCCTTCCGGTGGTGGAGGACGGCACGGTGATCCTGGTGGGCGCCACCACGGAAAACCCCTCCTTCGAACTCAATGGCGCGCTGCTCTCCCGTGCCCAGGTGTTGGTTTTGAAGCGGCTCGACGATGCCGCGCTGGAAACGCTTCTTGAGCGGGCCGAAGCCTATTACGGCGAGAGCCTCAAGCTTACGGCGGATGCGCGCGACTCCTTGCGCGCGATGGCCGACGGCGACGGCCGCTATCTGCTCAATCTGGCAGAGGAGGTGGCAAGCCTCAAGCTGGCCGCGCCTCTCGATCTACCCAGGCTGATGGCGGCGGTTCAGCGGCGCGTGCCGCTTTACGACAAGACGCGCGAGGAGCATTACAATCTGATCAGCGCGCTCCACAAATCCATTCGCGGCAGCGATCCGGATGCGGCGCTCTATTGGCTGGCGCGGATGCTGGCCGGCGGCGAGCAGCCGCTTTATATCGCCCGCCGGCTGGTCAGGGCCTCGATCGAAGATGTCGGGCTGGCCGACCCGGAAGCGGTGCATCAGGCGCTTGCCGCCAAGGACGTGTTCGATTTCCTGGGCTCGCCGGAGGGCGAAATCGCGCTCGCCCAATGCGTGCTCTATTTGGCCTCGGCGCCAAAATCCAATGCCGTGTACAAGGCGTTGGGCAACGCGAAGACAGCCGCCCGAGACCATGGCTCGCTGATGCCGCCGGCCCATATTCTTAATGCCCCCACCCGGCTGATGAAGAATCTGGGCTATGGCAAGGGCTATCGCTATGACCATGAGGCGGAGGAGGGGTTCTCGGGTCAGGGTTATTTTCCGGAAAGCATGGACCGGCAGGAATTCTATCGCCCGAGAGATGTGGGATTCGAGCGTGAAATCCAGAAGCGGCTGGATCACTGGGCGAAGCTGAGGGTCAAAAGGAGTGAGGATAAGGCCTCTTAGGCTAATCCTCCCCGGACCCGGTTTTGGAACCGTTGCCGTAGCGAAGCACCTTGACCTTCTCCAAAGTCACCAGCCCGCTTCCCATCATTTCATCCAGGACAGGAAGAAAACTCTCGATTTTCGCGTCGTCATCCACGATTTCGATCACCAATGGAAGGTCTTCGGACAAGCGCAGTATCTTCGATGTGTGAAGGCGGCTCGAATGACCGAACCCCATGGGTCCGCGCAGGACCGTGGCGCCGGCAAGATGCATCTCCCGGGCCTTCAGAACCACCGCCTGATAGAGAGGCTGGCCGTCGCAGCGGTCGCTCTCGCCCATGAAAATGCGCAACAACACGGCATTCTTGGCAAGGGTCATCTCATGCACCTTTGATTTGATTGAGTGCGGCGGCTGAAAGCGCGCCCAGCCAGACAAAGACCAGGCACAAGAACACCGATCCCAGGACATTGGCGCCGGCATAGAACCATTCCCGGTCGTTCATCAGATTGAGCGTCTGCAGGCTGAAGGACGAGAAGGTGGTGTACCCCCCGCAAACCCCCACCATCACGAATTGCCGGACCGTGCCGCTGACCAAAAGCCGTCCATCGGGTCCGGTCAGGGTTGCAAAAAAGCCGATCGCGAAGGAGCCGGTGACGTTTATAAGGAGGGTGCCCCAGGGGAATGTCTCGCCGAAAGCGTGGGCCACGGCGCCCGAAAGGAAATAACGTGCCGCCGTTCCCAGGGCACCTCCCACCGCCACCGCAATATATAATTGGAGCATCGGAGCCTCCGCCGGCAACTTAGGTGATTCGCGTCACAGACGCCTGCTGAGAGGGCCCCGGCTCCTGGAAAGCCGGGATGAGCCGTGACATATCATCCCGTGATGAGCGACCAGCTTCGAAGCATTGAGGCAGAGGACGACGGCATTCGCCTCGATCGGTGGTTCAGGCGCCATTACCCCGGCCTGACCCACGCCCATCTTGAAAAGCTGCTGCGCAAAAGTCAGGTGCGGCTTGACGGCAAGCGCGCGCACGCGGCCGACCGCGTCAACGCCGGCCAGTCAGTGAAGCTGCCGCCGGGGCTGGCCGAGAGCCGCGTGGAGGAAAAGCCCAGACCCATCAAGACCTCCGGGCGCCTGGAAGGTAGCATCCTTTATATGGACAAGCATCTGATCGTCCTGAACAAGCCGGCGGGCCTGGCGACGCAAGGCGGATCGGGCTTGAGCGAGCATGTAGACGGAATGTTGGATCAGCTCACATTCGAGAACGGCACCCGGCCCCGGCTGGTCCACCGTCTCGACCGCGACACCTCGGGCGTACTGGTTGTGGCGCGCACCCGCGAAGCCGCCGCCGGACTTTCCAGGGCGCTGGCCGCCCGCGACGCCACCAAAGTTTATTGGGCCCTGGTGAAGGGGGTACCCAAAAAGCATCGCGGAACCATCAAGCAGCCTCTCGCCAAGGAAGGTT
>JBOHKF010000461.1:0-2560 GCA_050729015.1 Rhizomicrobium sp.
GAACGCGGTTGACGGCGATCTTGCCTCCTCTAAGGTCGAAGTCGAAATAGCGGTCGCCTTCCTCCAGCGCGGCTCCGTAATCGATCACGCCGTCCTCGCGAAGGATCAAGGGATAATACTCATTCTCGCGGCCGATCCGTCCCCAGGTGCCGAACAAGGGCTGGCTGCCGGCGATTTCGTCGTTCGGGCTCAGCACGGCGTCAACCATGATGGGCCGCTCGCCCGGCGCATTGATGGGTAGGCAGGTAATCCTCACAAATCGCATTCCAAATATCGCCCGGTGAAATGGTCTCCTGCGCATCTTACCCTAAACCGGCGCCGAGGTGCGGCGATGTCCTTGGGGCACGCCCCCTCCTTTTGGGTGACGCCGGCGGCCGCCGCGTACACAGAGAGGTCGGTCGCTGTTCTTCAACAAGATTTCATATTTTGGCGCCAAGCCCTTTAACCTGGGATGGCAACATCTTCGCTTATTGGAGACCGGCGGCGCGACCTTTGTTCCTGAAACCGGTCCCAGGTAGTCCGGCGTTGTTAAGGTAATGGTTGGGATGTGGCCCGACCGACAATTTTGGAGGATCGGCATGCGCATCGCTTTTGTGGCCGTTGCAGCGCTCATTTCCGCTGGCTCCGGCGCCGCTTTCGCTCAGACCATGAATTTCCAGGGAACCGTGAACGAAGTTACATCCGCCCAACAAGCGCGCGGACGGGCCGTTATCGAACGCGCGGGCTACAAGCCCACGGTTCTGGAATTTGGCCAGGCCGGAAACCTGTTCTTTACCGCCGCGCGGAACAGCGACATGTACGAAGCGACAGTGACACCGGACGGAAGAGTCTATTTCAGCACGGGATTGCCGGCGATGCCGGCCAACGCCAGCTGAAATCGGCTGCATGGCGGCTGCAAGTGCCGCGGGCCCATTCGTGCTTGGGGGCGTGGGCAGTTCAAGGCTCCTCGCCTATCCCCATCCCCTTGAGCTTGCGCGGTGTGGAGGAGGCGTAGGCACAGGGATTCCAGGGCGAACAGGTGAGATCGGGATCGGCCTTTCTCAACGGCGGTCCCACATAGCCCTGGCCGGCGGTCGCCGCGGACGGCGGATAATCGGCCCCGACCCCCGGGACAGGATCCGGCAACACGGGCTCGCCGCCGCCGGGCGTGGGAAGGGAACTGCTTTGGGCAAGCGCCGCGCTTGAAGCTACGGTGAGCGCCCAGAGAAACATGACCGACCGGCCGGCCAAGCGCATCGTCTTCTCTCCCATCTTCAACTGTCAATCTAATGGAAGAGTGCGCCATTTCATCGCTGAACCATGAAAGCTGACGCGTTTTTCACAAATCTGGAGGGTCAGGCCATGCTCTTCAGCAGGCCAGGGTCTTCAAATCGGCCGCCCGCGAAGCGGGCTCAGTTTACTGCGACAATGGCCGCCACGCCGACGGCGCCCGCTCCCGCCTCCTTCACCTGCCTGGCGAGGTCATCGAGAGCCGCTTCGTCGCGCGAGATCAATCCAAGCGAGGCGCCCCCTTTGGCGAAACGCAAGGCGCAAGCCCGGCCCACGCCAGCTCCGGCGCCGGTGATAACAACCACGCGCGGCGATCCGTTTCGCATCCGTCAACTCCGTCTCAAGGAAGCGGCAATCCGGTCTGCCAGATGGCCCAGCACCCTGCTCATCGCGGCGGCCTGGCTGGCGTAATCCGGCCCGCCTGCTTCGACCAACTGGAGGTGCTGATCCATCGACGGCTGGTCCGAACCGGTTGGCACCAGCGCCCAGCTCCCATCGAACTTCACCTGACCCGACGGATCGCTTCCGAATGCCAATATGTCCACCACCAATTTCAGCGTGTTGGATGGCGCCGGCTCGTTGGGGAAGACCACCTCGTGGGCAGGGAGCCGCGCGGCTAGATCTTGGGTGAGCACGAGCTGCACCATTTCGTCGAAAGGCGCGCCCCAACGGTTGGGACTGCTCACCTCCAGTCGGTCCGGCGCCTGTTCCTTGACCATTTCCTGCCGGTCGAGGTCGGGGGGGATATGGACCGCAACCACCTGAACTGGCTTGGCCACGGCAACATGCGGGCCAGCGACCTCGTCAAGCACAAAAAAATGCGTCTGGGGACTGGAGCCGCACCCGGCGACGAGAATAGCCGATGCGAGAATCATCGCCATTCGCGCTTTCATGTCATCGTCCCTTGATCAAGGCTTCCGGATGGCGATCGAGATAATCCGCAAGCGAGCGAATCGAGCGGCTGGCATCCGTCAGTTCGCGCAACGATTGCTGCAAATTGCCTTCCGGTGCCGTGACACTGCCGCCCAGAACCTGCCGCGCGGCGGCAGCCGTGGCATCAAGCTCCGATGCCGTCTTGCGCAGGGCCTGGATGGTCGGGCCGACCTGGGGGCCGGCTTGATGAACCACCCTGTCCAACTCGACCGTAGTCTGGTCGAGGTGCGAAATCATGTCCTTGAGCCTTCTGGACGAGACCAGCATGTTCACCTGCTGGGTGATCGAGCGCACATTCTCTCCAATCTCCCGAATCGGCAGGTTTCCCAATTTTGCGATCAAGGCTTGGACACCACCT
>JBOHKF010000462.1:0-1602 GCA_050729015.1 Rhizomicrobium sp.
CCAGGGACCTTCCCAGGCCTCCTCGGCCGAGGACATTTTCGCCGAGTTCATGGGCGGTCGCAGGGCCCGATCCCGTGCCGCCCGCGGCGAGGACTTCGCGGTCGCGATCACTGCAAGCTTCGGCGAAAGTGTGATGGGCGGCACGCGGCGCATTGTGCTCGCCAATGGCGAGCAGATTGACGTGAAAATCCCCGCCGGGTTCAAGGACGGCCAGCAGATCCGGGTGAAGGGCCGCGGCGGTGCCGGCCGCAATGGCGGACCGAACGGCGATGTGCTGATCCGGGTGACGGTTGCGCCGCACCCCTACCTGACCCGGGATGGCGACGATCTGCGCATGGACCTGCCGGTAACGGTGAAAGAGGCGGTCGCGGGTGCCAAAGTGCCCGTGCCCACCTTGACCGGGACGGTCAATCTCACGGTACCCGCAAATTCCAATTCCGGCACCGTGTTGCGCCTCAAGGGCAAGGGCTTGCCCGCGCATGGTGGAAACCTGGCGGGCGATCTTTATGTCCGGCTGGTGGTGGCGCTGCCCGACCGGCCAGATCCGGCACTAAAGAATTTCGTGGAGAATTGGCATTCCGCTTTCGATCCCCGCGCGCGCATGAAGTGAACCCCTTGCGGTCATCGGTGCCAGACCCACGCCGGCTGGCTTATCGCGCTTAAATCGCTAGAATCGCCGGCAAAGCTTTAGCCGGGGAGTGTGCATGGCGTTCGATGGCCTGATGAAAGACAAAAGAGGCCTCGTCATGGGCGTGGCCAATGACCGTTCGATCGCTTGGGGCGTGGCCAAGGCGCTTCGCGCAGCTGGCGCGGAATTGGCCTTTTCCTACCAGGGAGCCGTGTTCAAGAAGCGGGTGATCCCCCTGGTCGAGAGCCTCAACCCAACGGTGCTGATCGATTGCGACGTCTCGGACAAGGCGTCCATTGACGAGGGCTTCGCGGAGTTGCGCCGCCATTGGGACAGGCTGGACTTCCTGGTGCATGCCATCGGCTTCTCCGACAAGGAGCAACTGAAGGGCCGCTATGTGGATACCACCCCGGAGAATTTCCACATGACCATGGAAATCTCCTGCTATTCCTTCACCGCCGTGGCCCAGCGTGCCGAAAAAATGATGTCTCGCGGCGGAAGCCTGGTCACCCTTACCTATTATGGCAGCGAGAAAGTGATGCCCCATTACAATGTGATGGGCGTGGCGAAAGCGGCGCTTGAGGCGAGCGTGCGCTACATGGCCGAAGATTTGGGCAAACGCGCCATCCGCGTCAACGCCATCTCCGCCGGACCTATCCGGACATTGGCGGCAAGCGGCATCGGCGATTTCCGCTACATTCTCAAATGGAGCGAGTATAATTCCCCGCTCCGCCGCAACATTAGCCAGGATGAAGTGGGCAACGCCGCGCTTTTTCTGCTGTCGGACCTGGGAAGCGCCGTCACCGGAGAGACTCTCCATGTGGATGCGGGCTATCACATTGTGGGAATGAAGGCCGAGGACGCGCCCGACATCGCCGTCGGCAAGCAGGAATCCGGCGCCTGAGCGTCTTTGATAATGGCCGCAAAGATCTTCCTCAAAGCAGGTCTCACGCTCTATTTCTCCCGGCACGGGG
>JBOHKF010000463.1:0-2070 GCA_050729015.1 Rhizomicrobium sp.
ATCGAGCGGCGCCAGCGGGAAATCGCCGCCGCCGCCAAAGCCGTGGACACCGGAAGCGGGGTGGTGCTTGCCACAGACATGTTCGGAGGCACGCCGTGCAATCTCGCCCTGACCCTTCTCGACCGCAGCAGAATCGAGGTGATGGCCGGCGTGAATCTGCCCTGCCTGATCAAATTGATGGACGTCCGCGCGAAACTGCCCCTGGAGCAGGCCGTGAAAGAAGCCATCGAGGCAGGCAGGAAATATATGCGGGCGGGCTCGGCGGACCTGGGCGCGCCGGCGTGAGCGAAGTCCTCAAGGCCAGCGCCATGATCGTCAACAAGCGGGGATTGCACGCTCGCGCCTCCGCCAAGATCGTCGAGGCGGCGGCGCGATTTCAGGCGGAGGTCACCATCGTCAAGGACGGCACGCGGGTGAATGCCCGCTCGATCATGGGATTGATGATGCTGGCGGCTAGTCCGGGAAGCGCCATTGGCGTCGAGGCCAACGGACCCGACGCCGCCCAGGCGATCACCGCAATGGTGGCGTTGATCGAGGCAAAGTTCGGTGAAGAGTGACCGGGGCGGGCTGGCGGCGGAATTTTGGACGAAGAATGCTCGCCCCCGATGGGGATTGCTGCTTGCGGTGTGCCTGGGCGTTGCCGCTCTTTTCGCGCCTGCAGAAGCCGGGCCTCTCATCCATGCCCATCCCGCCCTTTGGCATGTGCAGGGACCCGGCGGCGACGCCTATCTGTTCGGCTCCATCCATCTTCTGCCCAAGGGCACGGCTTGGCACACCGCAGAGGTGGACGCGGCCATCCGCCGGGCCGATGTCTTCGTGTTCGAAGTTGCCGTCGGAACCAAGGTCCAGGCGAAAATCCGCGGTCTGATCGCGACCGAAGGTATGCTGCCGCCGGACCGGTCTTTGCGCGCGCTGCTACCCCCCTCCGCCCGCCCGAATTTCGACGCCGCAGTCGCCAAGGCGCATCTTTCGCCGGATGTCGTGGACCATGAACGGCCCTGGCTGGTGGCCCTCCAAATGCTGGTGGCGGAAAGCGCCGAGCGGCACTATTCGGCCAATGCCGGGGTGGACCATCAGGTGATGGCGATCGCGATGCGGCGGCACAAGCCGATGCGCTATTTCGAGACCATCGGGCAGCAATTCCAGCTTTTGGCCGGCAGCAGCGAGAAGGTCCAGCTCAAGGAATTCGAAGCCGACCTCAAGGATTTCAAGAATGACGACGACGAACTGGAGCCCCTGGTGGAAGCCTGGAGCGCGGGCCAGGAAGACAAGCTTGCACGTATCATGAATTCCGACCTGATGGACGAGCCGGATGCGAGAAAAACGCTGTTGACCGACCGCAACCGCCGCTGGACCGAAAGGATCGAGGTCATGCTCAAAAAGAAAAAGACCTTCTTCATCACGGTGGGAGCGGGACACCTGGCCGGACCGGACGGCGTTCCCGCGATGCTGCGCCGGGCAGGATACAAAGTGGATGGGCCATAAATATCCAGCCGCCTGCCGTCGATCCGGCGCTTCATCGGGAATCGCCCGGACTGCGGCCGGCGGGTCGTGGAAAGATATGCACTTTTCTTTATATCTTACTTGCCCCCGGCGCTCCCGATTGCTATGAGCCCATCCCGCAATCACAGGAACCCGCCATGGCTCAAGCATCCGACTATGTCGTCAAGGACATCGGCCTGGCCGACTGGGGGCGCAAGGAAATAGCCATCGCCGAGACCGAGATGCCGGGGCTGATGGCCACGCGGGCCGAGTATGGCGCCACCAAACCGCTGAAGGGCGCGCGCATCGCGGGGTCGCTGCACATGACGATTCAGACCGCGGTCCTGATCGAAACGCTGGGCGCGCTGGGCGCAGATATCCGGTGGGCCTCATGCAACATCTATTCGACCCAGGATCATGCCGCAGCGGCGATTGCGGCCCGCGGGATTCCAGTCTTTGCCGTCAAGGGTGAAAGTCTGGCCGACTATTGGAGCTACACGCGCCGGATTCTCGAATGGGGCGACGGCGGTCTTCCCAACATGATCCTCGACGACGGCGGCGACGCCACCCTCCTGGTGCATGCGGGGA
>JBOHKF010000464.1:0-1531 GCA_050729015.1 Rhizomicrobium sp.
GCATCAAGGTCCTCTCCAGGCTCGCCGTGACCTTTGCGTGGATTGCCTTGAGCCTGATCGCCGTTTTCGCCCTGATCCGCATCGCCGCCCTGTGAATTCCTCCGCTAGAGAGAGCCATGCCTGCATACGATATTGTCGATCATAATTTCGACGTGGTGGTGGTGGGCGCCGGCGGCGCGGGCCTGCGTGCCACCTTGGAATGCGCAGCCAAAGGGCTGAAGACGGCGTGCGTCACAAAGGTGTTTCCCACCCGCAGCCACACCGTGGCGGCACAAGGAGGGGTGGCGGCCGCCCTCGGCAACATGGGCGAAGACGACTGGCGCTGGCACATGTACGACACCGTCAAGGGCTCGGACTGGCTGGGCGACCAGGATTCGATCGAATATCTCTGCCGGCACGCGCCCGAGGCGGTCTACGAACTGGAGCATTTCGGCCTTCCCTTTTCACGCACCGAGGACGGAAAAATTTACCAGCGCGCCTTTGGCGGCATGACCAGCAACTACGGCGAAGGCATCGCCCAACGCACCTGCGCCGCGGCCGATCGGACCGGGCACGCCATGCTGCACACCCTGTACGGCCAATGTGTAAAACACGAAGTCAATTTTTTCATCGAGTTCTTCGCCCTCGACCTCATCATGGATGGCGCAGCCGTGAGGGGGGTAATGGCATGGAATCTGGACGATGGCAGCATCCATCGCTTTCGCGCCCATCGCGTGATTCTGGCCACCGGCGGATACGGCCGCTGCTATAGAACTTGCACGGGGGCTCATACCCAGACCGGAGACGGCAACGCGATGGTGCTGCGCGCCGGCCTACCCTTGCAGGATATGGAATTCGTGCAATTCCATCCCACCGGCATCTTTGGGGCCGGCGTCCTGATCACCGAAGGCGTTCGCGGCGAAGGCGGCTATCTCACCAACTCCGAGGGCGAGCGTTTCATGGAGCGCTATGCGCCGAACACCAAGGATCTGGCTTCGCGCGACGTCGTCTCGCGCGCCATGACCATCGAGATTCGCGAAGGCCGCGGCGTTGGTCCCCACAAGGATCACATCCACCTCCATCTTTCCCACCTCGATCCTAAGATCATCCATGAACGGCTTCCCGGCATCTCGGAATCGGCGCGTATCTTCGCCGGCGTGGACGTGACCAAGGAGCCGATCCCGGTGCTTCCCACGGTGCACTACAATATGGGCGGGGTTCCTTGCGCCTATACGGGCGAAGCGCTGACCTTGTCGGGCGGCAATCCCGACACGGTGGTGCCGGGCCTGATGGCGGTCGGGGAAGCGGCCTGCGTCAGCGTCCATGGCGCCAATCGCCTTGGCTCCAATTCGCTGATCGATCTGGTGGTGTTCGGCAAGGCGGCCGGCGTGGAAGCGGCCAAGTCGCTGGAAGGCGTGCGGACCCACGCCGAACTAGCCAAGAATGCCGGCGATGACGCCATCGCCCGGCTGGATCGTTTCCGCAATGCCAACGGTTCGACCCCGACGGCAGTGATGCGCCTGGCCATGCAGAAGGCCATGCAGGAAGACGC
>JBOHKF010000465.1:0-1665 GCA_050729015.1 Rhizomicrobium sp.
GCTTCCGACAAGTTCGTGGTGAAGGACGGGGAGACCGAACCCCATGTGTGGTGGGATAACAACAAGGCGATGAGCCCGGCTCAGTTCGACACGCTTCACGCCGACATGCTGGCTTTTGCCGAAGGAAAGGAGCTGTTCGTCAAGGATTTGTTCGGGGGCGCCGATCCGCTCCACCGCATCAAGGTGCGCATTATCACCGAATATGCCTGGCATTCCCTGTTCGTCCATCAATTGCTGATCCGGCCCGCGCCCGAGAACCTCGAGAATTTCGCCCCCGAATTCACGGTCATCGACTTGCCTTCTTTCAGCGCCGATCCGAAACGGCATGGCGCCGCCAGCACCACCGTGATCGCCGTCAATTTCACCAAGAAACTGATCCTGATCGGCGGCACGTCCTATGCCGGCGAAATGAAGAAATCGGTCTTCACCATCCTCAATTACATCCTGCCGCCCAAGCGGGTGGTCCCCATGCATTGTTCGATCAATGTCGGCGCGGATGGCAAATCCGCGATATTTTTCGGCCTCTCCGGCACCGGCAAGACCACCCTTTCCGCCGACCCATCGCGCACCCTGGTGGGCGATGACGAACATGGC
The DNA here is from genome assembly GCA_050729015.1 of Rhizomicrobium sp. Classification (GTDB taxonomy): domain Bacteria; phylum Pseudomonadota; class Alphaproteobacteria; order Micropepsales; family Micropepsaceae; genus Rhizomicrobium. The sequence continues at coordinate 595 of JBOHKF010000465.1, forward strand.
TGGGGAGAGCAGGGGGTCTTCAATTTCGAAGGCGGCTGCTACGCCAAAGTCATCAGGCTCTCCCGCGAGGCCGAGCCGGAAATCTACGCCACCACCGAACGCTTCGGCACGGTGCTCGAGAATGTGGTGATGGATTTGAAGACTCGCGAACTCGATCTCAATGACGCCCGCCATGCCGAAAACACCCGCGCCGCGTATCCGATCGAATTCGTCGCAAACGCCAGCAAGACCGGTCGCGCCGGCCACCCCAAGAGCGTGATCCTGCTCACCGCGGACGCGTTCGGCGTGCTTCCGCCCATCGCCAGACTCACCCCCAGCCAGGCCATGTATCACTTTCTGTCGGGATTCACTTCGAAGGTCGCGGGCACCGAGAAGGGCCTGGGCAAGGAGCCGCTCCCGACATTCTCCACCTGTTTTGGCGCGCCTTTCATGCCCCGCCATCCCACAGTTTATGGGAATCTGCTGCGCGATTTGATCGCCGCCCAGGGCGTCGATTGCTGGCTCGTCAACACCGGCTGGACCGGCGGCGCGTTCGGCACCGGGAGCCGCATGCCGATCAAGGCCACCCGCGCGCTGCTCGGCGCCGCGCTGGATGGAAGCCTGGCCGCGGTCGAGATGCGGGTGGACCCGCATTTCAAATTCCGGGTGCCGGTGACGGCCAAGGGCGTGGAAAGCACAATTCTCAACCCCCGCGATACCTGGGCCGACAAGGCGGCTTACGACGCCCAGGCGCGAAAACTGGTTGAGATGTTTCGCGAGAATTTCAAGAAATTCGAAGCCCATGTCGCCGCCGATGTCTTGCAGGCAGCTCCGGTCCTGGCAGAGGCGGCGGAATAGGCGAGAGGATCCGGCACCAGACCTTCGTCACCGCGCGGCGAAGCCACCGGCGGGAAAGGCGGAGCTAAGCCCTTCTGTAAACCCACACGCGGGCCGGCGGCAGATTGGCCCAGACCTGGGCCGCGCAACGCACGCGGTGGCCCCTGGGTGCGGGCACCGGCGCATTCATGCCGTAAGAGAATTGGACGAAGGGCGCGTCCGGTTCGAGGCGGCTCAGAAGCATCTCTATGAAGG
>JBOHKF010000466.1:0-3809 GCA_050729015.1 Rhizomicrobium sp.
TATCATGCGGCGCTGATGGAGCCGTGGGACGGCCCGGCGGCGATCGCCTTTACCGACGGAAGGCAGATCGGCGCCACCCTCGACCGCAACGGTCTGCGCCCCGCGCGCTACGTGATCACCGAGGACGATCACGTAATCATGGCCTCGGAAGCCGGTGTGCTGCCGATCCCGGAAGAAAACATCCGACGCAAATGGCGACTGCAGCCGGGCAAGATGCTGTTGATCGATCTGGAAGAGGGCCGCATCGTCGAAGACGAGGAAATCAAGGCGAAGCTCGCCGCGGCCGAGCCCTACGAGGAATGGCTGCGCGCCGCCCAATATAAACTGGAAGAATTGCCGGAGGCGGCTGAAGCAACCCGGTCCAAGCCAAGCGCTTCCCAGATGCTTCTCGATAAGCAGCAGGCCTTCGGCTACACCCAGGAGGATCTGAGCTTCTTTCTGGAGCCGATGGCAGCTTCGGCCGAGGATCCGGTGGGCTCGATGGGCACCGACGCGCCCCTCGCCGTGCTCTCCAACAAGCCCAAGCTGCTTTATCATTATTTCAAGCAGAACTTCGCCCAGGTCACCAATCCGCCCATCGACCCCATTCGCGAACAATTGGTGATGAGCCTGGTCTCCATGATCGGGCCCCGACCCAATCTTCTGGGCCGGGAGGCGGGCGCCCACAAAAGGCTCGAAGTGAGCCAACCCATCCTCACCAATGCCGACGTGGAGAAGATTCGTGGCATCTCCGAGCTTCTCGATGGCGCGTTCCGCACGGCGACAATCGACTGCACTTGGCCGGCAGCCGAAGGCGCCGAGGGACTGGCAAGTGCCATCAGCCGCATCTGCTACGACGCCACCGACCAGGTTCTGGCCGACAACAATATCCTGATCCTGTCCGATCGCCTGGTTTCGCCGGAGCGCATCGCGGTGCCCGCCGCGCTGGCCACCGCGGCCGTCCACCATCACTTGATCCGCCAGGGTCTCAGGATGCAGACCGGCTTGGTGGTGGAAACCGGCGAAGCCCGCGAAGTCCATCATTTCTGCCTGCTGGCGGGCTATGGCGCGGAAGCCGTCAATCCCTATCTCGCCTTCGAGACGCTGGAGCAGATTCGGGTGCGCGCCAACCTGGCGCTCACCTCCTATGACGTTCAGAAGAACTACATCAAGGCGCTGGGCAAGGGCATTTTGAAAGTGATGTCTAAGATGGGCATCTCCACCTATCAATCCTATTGCGGGGCCCAGATTTTCGATGCGGTGGGGCTTTCGAGCAGCTTCATCGAGAAATATTTCACCGGCACCGCGTCCACCATTCAAGGCATCGGCCTCAAGGAGATCGCCGAGGAAAGCGTGCGCCGGCATCGCGATGCGTATGGGGACAATCCCATTTATCGCGGCCAACTGGATGCGGGCGGCGATTATGCCTTCCGTCTCAGGGGCGAGGATCACGCCTGGACGCCGGACAGCGTGTCGCGCCTGCAGCACGCGGTGCGCGGCAACAACCCCGAAGAGTACCGACTCTTTGCCCGCGAGATCGACGATCAGAACGAGCGGCTCTTGACCTTGCGCGGGCTGATGACCCTGAAAACCGACGGGGTGGGGATTGCGCTGGACCAGGTCGAGCCGGCGGTGGAGATCGTCAAGCGCTTCTCGACCGGGGCGATGAGCTTCGGCTCCATCTCGCGCGAAGCCCATACCACGCTGGCGCTCGCCATGAACCGCATCGGCGGACGTTCCAACACCGGCGAAGGCGGCGAAGAACCGGACCGCTTCCCACCCCTGCCAAATGGCGACTCGATGCGTTCCAAGATCAAGCAGGTGGCATCCGGGCGGTTCGGCGTCACCACCGAATATCTGGTCAATGCCGACGACATCCAGATCAAGATGGCCCAGGGCGCCAAGCCCGGCGAAGGCGGCCAGTTGCCCGGTCACAAGGTGGACAAGGTCATCGCCAAGGTTCGCCACTCGATACCGGGCGTCGGCCTGATTTCGCCGCCGCCCCAGCACGACATTTATTCCATCGAAGATCTGGCGCAACTGATCCGCGACTTGAAGAGCGTCAACCGCAAAGCGCGGATTTCCGTAAAGCTGGTGGCGGAGGTGGGTGTGGGAACGGTGGCGGCGGGCGTCGCCAAATGCCGGGCCGATCATGTCACCATCTCGGGCTATGAAGGGGGCACCGGCGCCTCGCCGCTGACGTCGCTCACCCATGCCGGCAGTCCCTGGGAGATCGGCCTTGCCGAAACCCAGCAGACCCTGGTGCTGAACGGCCTTCGCGGACGGATCGCGGTTCAGGTCGATGGTGGGCTCAGAACCGGCCGCGACGTGGCGGTGGCGGCCCTTCTGGGGGCCGATGAATTCGGCTTCGCCACCGCGCCGTTAATCGCCGCCGGCTGCATTATGATGCGCAAATGCCATCTCAACACCTGCCCGGTGGGCGTCGCCACCCAGGATCCGGTGTTGCGCAAGAAGTTCACCGGCCAGCCGGAGCATGTGATCAATTATTTCTTTTTCGTGGCCGGGGAATTGCGCGAGATCATGGCGCAACTGGGCTTTCGCACATTATCCGAGATGGTGGGCCGGGTAGACAGGCTCGACATGAAGAAGGCGGTCTCCCATTGGAAAGCCAGAGGGATCGATCTTTCGCGCCTCCTTTATCAAATGCCTCGCAAGCCGAACGTCGCCATTCATCACTGCGAAGCGCAAAACCATGAACTGGATTCGGCACTCGACCACGATCTGATCGGGGCCGCGAAGCCGGCGATCGAGCACGGACAGCCGGTGAGGCTCGAGCGGTCGATCCGCAACCGCGACCGCACCGTCGGCGCCATGCTCTCCGGAGACGTGGCGCGCCGTCACGGCCATGCCGGGCTGCCGGAAGACACCATCGCAATCCGTTTCACCGGCACCGCCGGCCAGTCCTTCGGCGCCTTCCTGGCGCGCGGGGTTTCGCTGGAGCTGGTGGGCGATGCCAACGATTATGTCGGCAAGGGCCTCTCCGGCGGCCGCATCGTGGTGCGTCAGCCGCGCCATGCCGGCCGCGATCCCACAGAGAACATCATCGTCGGCAATACCGTGCTCTATGGCGCCGTCGCCGGGGAAGCCTATTTCGAAGGCGTGGCGGGCGAACGCTTCGCGGTGAGGAATTCAGGCGCCATCGCCGTGGTGGAAGGGGTGGGCGACCATGGCTGCGAATATATGACGGGCGGGGTGGTCGTCGTCCTCGGCCGGACCGGGCGCAATTTCGCGGCCGGCATGTCAGGCGGCGTAGCCTATGTCTACGATCCCGAAGCCCAGTTCGAGCGGCTGTGCAATACCCAGATGGTAAAATTGCAAAAGCTTCATGCCGCGAGCGGGGCGGATGGCCCCGAGATGCCGCGCCCGCGTTCTGCAAGTGTCGACGACGCGGGCATGGGCGATCTGTTGCGCTTCGATGCCGAGCGCGTGCGCATTCTTGTCGAGCGGCACATGCATTATACCGGAAGCGCCCGGGCCAGGTTCGTGCTGGAGAATTGGAGCACGGCGCTCAGCCGCTTCGTCAAGGTGATACCGCTGGACTATGCCCGGGCGCTGAAGGAATTGAGAAGCGCCGAAGCCAAGAGCGTGGCGGCGGAGTAAGGCAAGATGGGAAAAATTACTGGGTTCCTGGAGATCGAGCGGCGCGATCGTGGCCATGACCGGCCCGAGAGCCGGGTCTTGAACTTCAAGGAATTCGTTCATCCGCTCAGCTACGGCGAAGTGGAACGGCAGGCGGCGCGCTGCATGGATTGCGGCATCCCCTTCTGCCACCAGGGCTGCCCGGTCAACAACCTGATCCCGGATTGGAA
>JBOHKF010000467.1:0-1863 GCA_050729015.1 Rhizomicrobium sp.
CTCTACTGGTCCGGAAAGAGGCACACTTTTTGCCATTCTCCCGCTTTGCGGCTCCAGGCAGCGGCGGCAACGCCGAGAGTCTTCGCACGCTATCCTGGAAGCGCGCTAAATTTTGTTTTCCAATTCGCCCGCCAGGTCCTGAATGAACTGCCAGGCCACGCGGCCCGAACGTCCGCCGCGGCCCATCGCCCAGGAGCGCGCACGCTGGCAGAGATCGTCTTGGGCGATAGCGAGGCCATAGTATCCGGCGTAGCTTTCGACGATGGCGAGATAATCGTCCTGGCTGCAATTGTGGAAACCCAGCCAGAGGCCGAAGCGGTCCGACAGCGAGATTTTCTCTTCGACCGCGTCGCCGGGGTTGATGGCGGTGGCGCGCTCATTGTCCATCATGTCGCGCGGTATCAGATGGCGGCGATTTGAGGTGGCGTAAAGCAACACATTCTCCGGCCGACCTTCGATGCCGCCTTCCAGCGCCGCTTTCAGCGATTTGTAGCTGGTATCGTCCTTGTCGAAGGAAAGATCGTCGCAGAACAGCAGATAGCGCCGCTTTCCCTTCCGCAACCGGCGCAACAATTGGGGCAGGCTGGCGACATCCTCGCGGTGGACTTCGATGAGCACCAGGGGATGCGCCCGCTTCGCATTGATGTCCCGATGCACGGCCTTGACGAGGGAGCTCTTGCCCATTCCGCGCGCGCCCCAGAGGAGGGCGTTGTTGGCGGGGAACCACTGGGCGAAATGCCTGGTGTTGGCCATCAGCGTGTCGCGCTGCTTTTCGATAGTCTTCAGAAGCGAAAGTTCGATTGCCGCCACCTGAGGCACGAGGATGAGCATTCCCGAGATCGGCTCCCATACGAAGGCATCGCCCTTCGAGGGGAGGGTCATTGCCCGGCTCCCGGGCGCGAGCCGCTCCAGAACGCTGGCGATGCGGGCGAGAAGGGCTTGCTCCGGACCCCGAAATCGTGCGGACCTGATCGTCTTTTTCATTTCTAAGCCCTTGTTTTTCCACGGTTGCAAACCGAGGCGTCACGGCTATAGTCCGGCCGCTCCCCAAGGTCTTTAGCGTTTCCCCATGAACCTGTCCGATCCGATGGTCCAGACTTTGACGCTGGTCGTCCCGATGCTGGCGATCTTTTACTTTCTTCTTTGGCGGCCGCAACAGCAGCGGGCCAAGCAATTGCGCCAGCAGGTAGACAATCTGCGCCGCGGCGACACCGTGATCACGGCGGGAATCGTGGGCCGCGTGGTGCGCGCCTCCACCGCCGAGGATCCCGAGGTCCTGGTCGAGATCGCCGACAATGTGCAGGTAAAGGTGCTCAAGGCGGCCCTGAGCGATGTTCGGCCCAAGGCGCACGCCGGCGAAGAGAAGACCTGACGTGCTGCAAGTTTCATCCTGGACGCGCGGTCTCACCATCCTGATTGTGCTTGCCGGCATCCTGATCGCGCTGCCCAATGCGCTATCGGCGAGTGTGCTCAAGCATTTTCCGCCGTGGCTTCCCACCGCGACCGTCAATCTGGGTCTCGATCTCCAGGGCGGGTCCTATCTCCTGCTCGAAGTGCAGCTCGACCAGGTTCAGAAGGACAAGGAGCAAGCGCTGATCGGCGACATCCGCCAGGCTTTCCGCAAGGCGCATATCGGCTACACCGATCTCGGGGTCAAAGCCGACACGGTGACGGTGCGGGTTACCGATTCCTCCCGCTATGACGCGGCCGGAACGCTCATCGCCGGTCTCAATCCCAGCGTCGGGACCTCGGTGCTCTCTTCCGGAACCAAGCAGTACGCCATCGCCGAGTCCGCCAATGGCGTCTTCAATCTCAGCATGACCGACGCCTACAAGACCCAGACCCAGCAGCAGATTCTCGAAC
>JBOHKF010000468.1:0-1566 GCA_050729015.1 Rhizomicrobium sp.
TGGTTGTGGAAGGTAGGATAGCCGTTGGGTTCGCGCCAACGCCGCGCTTCTGCCAGAGACCATGCATGACCGTCGGGGATTGGCCAGCCTTCTGCCGCGATTGTCTCGCCGCCGGTCCTTCCGAGCCGCCCTGCCCCTCGTGCGGGGGCACGCGCATCGTGGCGCATCCGGAGCTTAACGCCCTCACCATCGCCCACCTGGATTGCGATGCCTTTTACGCGGCAATCGAAAAGCGCGATGACCCTTCGCTGGCAGATATGCCGGTGATCGTGGGTGGGGGCATTCGGGGCGTGGTCCTGACCGCCTGCTACATTGCCCGGCGCTACGGCGTACGCTCGGCCATGCCCATGTTCCAGGCGAGAAGACTTTGTCCCGACGCGGTCGTCATTAAGCCCCGCATGGGTCTTTACGTGGAGACGGCGCGTGAAATCCGCACCCTGATGCGGGCCCTGACGCCCCTGGTCGAGCCCTTGTCGCTGGATGAGGCGTATCTCGACCTGAGTGGCACCGCCAGAATGCATGGCACGCCGCCTGCCAACACCATGGCCCGGCTTGCGCTCGACATCGAGCGGCACTTGAGCATTAGCGTTTCCATCGGGCTCTCCGGCAACAAATTCCTGGCCAAGCTGGCCAGCGAATTGGACAAACCTTGCGGCTTTGCCGTGATCGGAATGGGCGAAGCCAAGAGTTTTTTGCGAGACAAGCCGGTGGGCATTGTCCGGGGCGCCGGCAAGGTGCTGGCGGCCAGGCTTGCCCATGATGGCTTCGACACAATCGGAAAATTGCAAGACGCCGACCCTCGCGATCTCGCGGCACGCTATGGGGCTACGGGCTTCTGGCTTGCCCGCATCGCTGATGCGCAGGATAGCCGCCCCGTCGATCCCCGCGCAGAGATGAAAACCATCTCCTCGGAGACCACCCTCGAAACGGCTCTCTCGGGACTGCCGGACCTGGAAGCAATCCTGTGGCGGCAGGCAGAGCGGGTCTCCGGGCGCGCCAAGACCTACGCCATCGCCGGCCGGACCGTGACGCTGAAGCTCAAGACCGCGCAGTTCCGGCTCATCACCCGCAGCACCTCGCTCGAAGAGCCCACCCTGCTGGCTGACCGGATTTTTCGCGTCGCGCAAAGAGCGTTGAGGCGCGAAGCGGACGGACGATGCTTCCGCCTTTTGGGCGTCGGCCTCGCCCACCTCAGTCCCGCCGACAACGCCTCTCAAGCAAGCCTGCTCGACCCCTGGGACGCCAAGCGCGCGGCAACCGAACGCGCCATGGATGCGATCCGCGCCAAATTCGGGGGTGAAGCGGTAGCCAAGGGCCGGGCCTTCAACAAGGGTCGGGCATTCAACAAGGGTCGGGCATTCAAAAAGTCATCCCGTCATTCGTGACCAGAGCCCGGTAAAGCTCCGGCCGGCGGTCGCGGAAGAGGCCCCAGCCGCGGCGCTGAAGAAGAATCGCGTCAAGATCCAAGCGGGCTGTAATCACGCCTTCGCCGGCCCGGTCCATCTCGGCCATGATCGCACCCGTCTGGTCGGCTATGAAAGAAGAGCCGTAAAAGACAATCGCGGT
>JBOHKF010000469.1:0-4148 GCA_050729015.1 Rhizomicrobium sp.
CTTCAGGGCGGCGCGAAACGCCGATTCCGCCTGATCGCTCACCTGGCCGTTGGCTGCCGCCACCAAGGCCTCGCCATAAAGAGAATAAAGGGCCGCGCTGGGTTGGCGGTCGCGTGCCGCCAGCGCCACCGCGCGGCCATAGGCCTTGGCCGCTTCGGCCGGGTCGCGCGCGCCCATATATCCTCGCCCCAGATAGACCCAGGCTTGAAGATCGTCCGGCGCCTTTCGCACCCGCTTGATGAGAAGAGCGATCAGCCCATTGAGATCGCGTGTCCGCACGCCTTCGGCCGCCCGCCAGGCAAGATAGGGTTCACCCACTATCCAATAGGTTCCGCCGCCTACACCAAGCAGGAACAAGGCAATGGCCGCGATCAGGACCGCGCGGCCCTTGATGGCCTTGGCCCTAAGGACGGGAGCGGCGGCAAAGGCGATGGCGAGGAGGATCAGGGCCACCAAGGCCAGGATCAGAACCCAGGTCACGTCTTTCGGCCCCGATATTTGTTCTTCACCAGCGCCACGATCATGCCGCGGATGGTGCGCACCTCCTGGTCGCTCAAGCCCGACCTGAGGATCATGGCGCGCATGTTGCGCACCATCGTCTGTTTCTTTGGCGGCGGATAGAGGAATTGGGCTGCGTCCAATTCACGCTCCAGGTGCTCGAACAGCCCGACCAGCTCAACGCGGGAAGCGGGCAAGGCTGGTGACCGGCGATGGTGGACGAACGGCGTGGTGTCGGCGGATTGGTGCCACTCGTAACCGATCAGAAGCACCGCCTGGGCGAGATTGAGGGACGCAAAGCAGGCGGTGGGAATGGTGATGGCGGCCTCGCAAAGCGACATGTCGTCATTGTCGAGCCCGGCCCGCTCGGCGCCGAACAGGATCGCGCTGGAAACGCCCGAGGCCGCCGCCTGCCGCAATCGTCTGGCGGCGGCCTCGGGCGTTAAAATGTCGCGCAGCACGTCGCGCTCCCGGGCGGTGGTGGCCAAGGCGAGGCGCACATCCGACAGCGCCGAAGCCGCGGTCTCGAACACGCGTGCCCGCTCGATGATGTCGGCGGCGCCGGCGGCCAGCACCTTGGCCCGCTCATTGGGCCAGCCGCACCGGGGCGCGACCAGTCTTAAATCGGCCAAGCCGAAATTTTTCATCGCCCGGGCGGCGGCGCCGATGTTTTCCCCCAACTGGGGATGCGAAAGGATCACGGCGGGGGCGGTCATTTTCGCCTTCGCACCTTTGACGGGTGAAATGAGAGAAGCTATTTGAGGCGCCGCTATAACGCTTTGCGCCGCATCTTTCGAGGAAAAGTCATGGACAAGATCAAGGTCAAGGGCCCGGTCGTCGAGCTCGACGGCGACGAGATGACCCGCATCATCTGGGACCTCATCAAGCAGAAGCTGATCCTGCCCTATCTCGATGTGGAACTGCGCTATTACGATCTTTCGATCGCGCACCGCGATGCGACCGACGACAAGGTCACGGTGGACGCGGCCGAAGCCATCGGGAGCTGCGGGGTGGGCGTCAAATGCGCCACCATCACCCCCGACGAAGCGCGGGTTAAGGAATTCGGCCTCAAGAAGATGTGGCAGTCGCCCAACGGCACCATCCGCAACATTCTGGGCGGCGTGATATTCCGCGAACCCATCCTATGCCGGAATGTGCCGCGCCTGGTCCCGGGCTGGACCAAGCCCATCGTGATCGGCCGCCACGCCTATGGCGATCAGTATCGCGCCACCGATTTCCGGTTTCCCGGAAAGGGCGTGCTCACCGTTAAATTCGTGGGCGCCGACGGCAGGACGATCGAACGCGAAGTGTTCCAGGCGCCCGGTTCCGGCATCGCCATGGTCATGTACAATCTCGACGATTCGATCCGGGATTTTGCGCGCGCCTCGATGAATTACGGCATCATGCGCCGATATCCCGTCTATCTCTCCACTAAGAATACCATTCTCAAGGTCTATGACGGGCGCTTCAAGGATATTTTCCAGGCGGTGTTCGAGGCGGAATTCGCTGCCAAGTTCAAGGAACTGGGCATCACCTACGAACATCGCCTGATCGACGACATGGTGGCGGCGGCGCTCAAATGGAGTGGCGGCTATATCTGGGCCTGCAAGAATTACGACGGCGACGTCCAGTCCGACACGGTGGCGCAAGGCTTTGGCTCGCTGGGACTGATGACGTCGGTCTTGATGTCGCCCGACGGCAGAACGGTGGAAGCCGAAGCGGCCCATGGCACGGTCACCCGCCATTACCGCGAACATCAGCGGGGACACTCGACCTCTACCAATTCTATTGCCTCTATTTTCGCCTGGACCCGGGGATTGGCGCACCGCGCCAAGCTGGACGATAATGCCAGGCTGGCAAATTTCGCAGCGACGCTCGAAAAGGTGTGTGTGGCGACGGTAGAGAGCGGATGCATGACCAAGGATCTGGCGCTGCTCGTGGGTCCCGACCAGAAATGGCTCACTACCGAAGGCTTCCTGGACAGCGTGGACGCAAATCTTCAGAAAGCCTTGGGATAGGCCTTCCCCGGGCCGGTCGGCGCTCTCAGGCGTTATTCAGGCGTTATCGGCTCTTTTGGCCCGCTTTTGCGCGTACATGGCCTTGTCGGCCTGGGTGATGGCCGCTTCGGCGCGGTCGCCGGCCTTGAGCTCGAAGGCGCCTGAAGCAAAGCTGATGGGAATTGCCTGGCCGTTCGATTGCGCGGGATTGCGAGCCGCCGCAAGCGCCAGAAGGCGCGCCTTGTTCATGGCCTGGTCCCGGCTCGCATGGGACAAAAGGATGGCGAATTCATCGCCGCCCAACCGCCCGACCCGGTCGCTTTCACGGACATGGGCCAAAAGCACCCTTGTAAACTGGATCAGCATGGCATCGCCCGCGGCATGGCCCAGCGTGTCGTTGGTCTGCTTGAGATGATTGAGGTCCAGATAGATCAGCGACGCCGGTGTCTGATAGCGGGTGATGGCGGCGATATGACGGTTCAGTTCCCGCACGAATGCCCGGCGGTTCAAGACCGGAAGCATGGGGTCCTGGTCGGCCGCCTTCTCCACTTCGTCGAGCCGGGTGCGGGCGCGGTTCAGCTCCTGCCTGAGGCCGTCCATTTCTCTCAGGAAAGCGAGGATGGCGTCGCGCACGCGCGGCGTAAGCTCGGCCTCCGGAATACCCAGCTCGAGCGGCGGCAAGACCGCCTCCAGGTCTCCCAGCGGGGAGACGATGCGTCCCGAAAGCGCCAACACCGGCCGCGCGGATGCCAGCCGCGGAGCTCCCTTGAGAGAGGTGTGTGCGATCTTCATGCGATTTCGGCCGGCCCTTTAATCTTCGTTTACTGTGACGCGAATTGGTTAATGAAGCTTGAACGCCTCTTTCCATAAGGCGCCTCATGCCCGATACTGCGCCGCTTCTTTGGACCCGATGAAAGTGCTTGGAAGCATGGCCCCCCGATCCCGCAAGGCGAAAAAAGCGCCACTGCGGCCCCAGGTCGGAATCATCATGGGCAGCCAATCCGATTGGGCGACGCTCAAGATCGCCGCATCGACCTTGCAGGAATTGGACGTGCCTCACGAGACGCGGATTGTTTCCGCCCACCGCACGCCTGAGCGCATGGCGCGCTATGCCAAAGAGGCTCAGGGGCGCGGGCTCAAGGTCATCATCGCCGGAGCTGGCGGCGCCGCGCACCTGCCGGGCATGGTTGCCAGCCAGACCACCTTGCCGGTTTTGGGCGTACCGGTGGAAAGCCGGGCTCTCAAGGGTCTGGACTCGCTGCTCTCGATCGCCCAGATGCCGGGCGGGGTACCGGTCGCCACCTTCGCCATCGGCCCGGCCGGGGCCAAGAATGCGGCGTTGCAGGCCGCGGCGATCCTGGCCCTTGGTGACGCGAGCCTGGATCGGCGGCTCAAGGCCTGGAGAGCCCGGCAAACGCGGTCCGTCGCGACAACCCCGTCATGAGCCCAGCCAAAGACATCAAGACGCCGGTCGCGCCCGGCGGTGTGATCGGCATCCTCGGCGGCGGCCAGTTGGGTCGGATGCTGGCCCTTGCGGCGGCGCGCCTGGGGCTGAAAGCCGCCATCTATAACGACCGGAATCATGTGCCCGCCTTTCAAGTGACGCCGCTTCAACTCGCCGCCCCTTATGACGAGGGGACCATGCTCACGGGG
>JBOHKF010000470.1:0-4322 GCA_050729015.1 Rhizomicrobium sp.
TGTAGTAATATTCGATGATGGAGCGCGGCAGCGGGGTGCCCTCCTCGATCCCCAGCCGCTTGGACATCGACCCGGCGGCGATGTTGCGCACCACCACCTCGAGGGGAATGATCTCGACTTCCTTGATCAACTGCTCGCGCATGTTGAGCCGGCGCACGAAATGGGTGGGCACGCCGATGCCCGCCAACTGGGTCATCAGATATTCGCTGATGCGATTGTTGAGGACGCCCTTGCCTTCGATCACCGCTTTCTTGGTGGCGTCGAAGGCGGTGGTGTCGTCCTTGAAATATTGAACGACGGTGCCGGGCTCGGGGCCCTCGTAAAGGATTTTGGCTTTGCCTTCATAGATCACGCGGCGGCGTTTCATGGGACATCCTTAAAGAGCGGAAGCAGGCCTGGCCCCCGCTCGAGATCGTCACGCCGAAGAGGCAGGCGTGACGGGAATTTAGGGAGGCTGTGGACTTGGGGCAACGATTCCCGGCGGTTGGGGCCTGCGACCCAGGTTCCCGTCCACAGCCGATTTGGAATGCCCTTCTATTATAATACCTTAGGTTCCGAAAACGCGAGCGAAAATGCGGTCCACCTGCTTCAGATGGTAGCCCAGGTCGAACATCGCCTCCAGTTCCGGTTCCGGCAGTGCATTTCGGACCTCGGCATCGGCCTTGAGGAGGGAAAGAAAATCTCCCTCGCCGCGAAAGGCGCGCATGGCGTTTTGCTGGACCAGCCGGTAGCTCTCCTCGCGCGAAAGGCCCCTCTGGGTCAAGGCCAGCATCACCCGCTGGCTGTGGACCAGCCCTTTCGTCTTTTCGAGATTGGCTTTCATGGCCTCAGGATAGACCACCAGCTTATCGATGATCCCGGTCATGCGGTGAAGCGCAAAGTCCAGGGTGATGGTGGCGTCGGGGCCGATGTAGCGCTCCACCGACGAATGGGAAATATCGCGCTCGTGCCAAAGCGCCACGTCTTCAAGCGCGGGCAGGACATAGGCGCGCACCATGCGGGCGAGCCCGGTCACATTTTCGCTCAGGACCGGGTTTCTCTTGTGCGGCATGGCCGAGGAGCCCTTCTGTCCGGGCGAAAAGAATTCCTCTGCCTCCATCACTTCGGTGCGCTGGAGATGGCGAATCTCTACCGCCAGTCGTTCCAGCGACGAGGCGACCACCGCCAAACCCGCGAAATAGGCGCCATGGCGGTCGCGCGGGATCACCTGGGTCGAAACCGGCTCGACGCAAAGCCCCATCCGCCCGGCGACATAGTCTTCCACCCTGGGATCGACATTGGCGAAGGTGCCGACGGCGCCGGAAATGGCGCAGGTGGCAATTTCGGCGCGGGCGGTCTCAAGGCGCCGGACGGCGCGCGCGAACTCGGCATAGAAGCCCGCCAGCTTGAGTCCGAAACTTGTGGGTTCGGCGTGGATGCCGTGGCTTCTGCCGATGGTGGGCGTCAGCTTGTATTCGAAGGCGCGCCGCTTGAGTGCGGCGAGCAGAGCCTTGGTGTCGGCGATCAAAAGATCGGCGGCGCGCATCAACTGCACGCTGAGGCAGGTGTCCAGCACGTCGGAGCTGGTCATGCCCTGATGGACGAAACGCGCCTCCGGTCCCACGATCTCGGCCAGATGGGTGAGGAAGGCGATCACGTCATGCTTGACCTCGCGCTCGATCTCGTCGATGCGGGCGACATCGAATTTCGCGTCGCGGCCCTTTTCCCACAGCTTCGCCGCCGCTTCCTTCGGCACCACGCCCAGGGATGCCAGCGCGTCGGTGGCGTGCGCCTCGATCTCGAACCAGATGCGGAATCTTGTTTCCGGCGACCAGATCCGGACCATTTCGGCGCGGGCGTAGCGGGGAATCATCGCGGCAGGCCTCTGTGGTGCGCGCTTTTAGCCTCTCACATCCGCCGCGTGAAGCCATCCTCGCTCCAATCCTCGCTGCCCACGCCGTGATGGACCGTGAAAAGCCCGCCGGAATCGTATTTCGCCTTGATCGCGGCCAGCCTGGGATAATTCGTGCCCCAATAATGCCGGCGCCACAGGGCGTCGAAGAAATTGCTTTCCGACACATAAGAGCCGGCGTCGGGTGCGAGCGCGCGCAGGATCGCGGTGGCGCGGGCCACGGCATGGGCGCCGTTCTCGGCCTCCTTCCGGTCGTGGGTGGGCGCCAGGCCGGGATAGCGCGGCTTGCCGCCCACGGCGATGATGGCCAGGGCAAAAGCATCCAGCACCTTGGGGTTGGTGGCGGTGTCGCGGGCCGCGGCGATCACCTCTTCCGGCGCCCCCGCCAGACCCTTGTTGAAATCAAGCCGGGTCTCCATTTCCCGACTGGCCTGGAACAGCGCATCCGCCAATTTTGCCCGGGCTTCGGGCGCGAGAAGCGATTGCGGCAGCCACAGCGAGTCGTAGCCGTAAATGAAGGCTCCGACCTGGCCTTCATCGCCTGTCCACCACCCGTGAATGGGGTTGGCGGCGGCGCGGTCGTCCAGCTTGATCGCGTGCGAGCCCGCCCGGCGCATCCCCTCCACATCCCAATAACCGCGAGGGGGACTGCTGCCGATGTGGGGCGCGGCCAGCGAATAGCGTGGCCCTTGTTGGGCGATCCACGACAGGAATGGCTGCCAGAGGGTGCCGGCCTGCTCGGTGCTAAGCCCCGCGGAAGCCATGGAAATGCTCAGGCGATTTTCCGGAAACATGCTGACATGCTCGCCCCAATGCGCGTCGAACAGAGTGCCGGCATAGAAATCCACGAACCGCGCCAGAAGCTGTCGGAAGTCTTCATCCGAAGCGGCGCCGATGGTCATGTTGGCAGCGCCTAGAAATTCCGGCAGCGCGTGGGTTTCGAGCGTGAGGCTGGTGACGACGCCGAAGCTCCCGCCACCGCCTCCCTTCAGCGCCCATAAGAGATCGGGATCGTTGCCAGCATTGACGGTGCGAAGCTTCCCATCGGCGGTGATGATCTCGGCCTGAAGCAGGCTTGACGCCGCGCTGCCGTAGCGCTTGGAGAAAGAGCCGAAGCCGCCACTCTGCACCAGACCCGCGACGCCTACCGACATGCAGCCGCCACCCTGCACGTAACGCCCGGCTTTGGTGGTCACGGCGTCATAGGCATCCACCCACATGGCGCCCGCCTGAATTGTGACGGCTGGAACGGCAGGCGTGATGCAACCTTGCGGCACGAAGCGATCATGCAAAGTGATGGCGTGCATGGGCCGCGTCCAGACCAGAAGCGAATCCGCCACATTGGATGTGCCCTGATAGGAATGGCCGCCGCCTTTGACCGCCAGGCGCAGCCGGTGGGTGCGGGCGAAATTTACCGCCGCCACCGCATCCTCCGGCTTATGGGCGGCCACCGCATAGGCGCTGGGCCTGGGCGACCAGGCATTGAGCCAGCCCGACACCTGCGTTCCGCCCGCGCAATCGCCGATGAAGAAGGGATTGCCGATCTCTTTCAGGGCATCGGTGCATTCGCTGCTTGCCGCGTTCCCGGCACACGCCGAATAAAGGTCGCTGGGTTTGACGAGGTTCCCGCCCACTTGCCCTTTCAGGGTTTCCCATTCCGTTGCGGTGGGCCAGCCGGGTTCACCCGGACGCGCCCGTCGAAATGGCGCGGCCATAACCGACCCGCCGGGAGGAAGCGCCGCAATGGCGGCTAAGCCTTTGAGGACACTGCGCCTTCGCATTGCTTGCTTCTCCACGACGAGAGTGCGCCCGAACCGGCATTCCGAGACTCTCTTACTTTAGTTTCCCGATCCTTTGCCTGGAAAAAGCGCTATGGTTGCTCAAAGCAGCCCCAGCGACCTGAAGCTCACATGGCCGCGGCGGCCGACCACCAGATGATCGTGAAGCGCGATCTTGAGCGCCTTGGCTGCGGCCGCGATTTCCCCCGTCATTTCGATGTCGTCTCGGGACGGCGTGGGGTCGCCACTGGGATGATTGTGGACCAGGATGATGGCCGAGGCGCCCAGCTCGAGCGCACGCTTGACGATCTCGCGGGGGTAGACGGGCGTGTGATCCACCGTCCCCCTGGTCTGCACTTCATCGGCGATGAGAACATTCTTGCGATCCAGGAACAGGACTCGGAATTCCTCGGACGGGGCGCGCGCCATCGCCGCCATGCAATAATCGGTGAGAGCTTGCCAGGAGGAGAGCGCGGGCTTTCGCAGAATTTCCGCCTGCGCCAGCCGCTGGGCGGCGGCGGCCACGACCTTGAGGTGGTGGACCACCGCTTCTCCCACGCCCGGAATTTCCTTCAGCCTCCGAGGGGCCGCGGCGATCACTTCGGCATAGGAGCCGAAGCGGGCCAGAAGCTCTTTGGCCAAAGGCTTGGTGT
>JBOHKF010000471.1:0-5647 GCA_050729015.1 Rhizomicrobium sp.
GGCTGGCCCTGCCTTTCTTCCTTGGGGAGATAGCCGGTCACAAAAAAGGGATGGCCCTTGGCATTGAGAAAGATATTGAGTGGCCAGCCGCCGCCATGGCCCATGATGTTCGCAGCCGCCTGATAAACCTGGTCAAGGTCGGGGCGCTGCGTCCGGTCGGCCAAGACGGGAATGAAATTCTCGTTGAGAAGCCGGGCGGTTTCGGGATCGGAAAAGCTCTCCCGGTTCATCACATGGCACCAATGACAGGCTGCGTACCCGATGGAGAGAAAGACGGGTTTTCCGGTCCGTTCTGCCTCTGCCACCGCCTCCGGGCCCCAGAGGTGCCATTGCACCGGATTGTCCTTGTGCGCCAAAAGATAGGGACTGGCGGCGGCCTCAGAAGCGTTCATCACGGGTTCCGTCGGAGAAGATGGCGGGAGAAGATTGCCGCAAGAGAGAAACCGGGGCTTCTTAGCCGAAACCCCGCCATGAAGGATAGGCCCTGACCGCAGACACGATCTACGCACTGGCAAGCGCGCCGGGCCGGGCCGGAGTCGCGATGATCCGCATCTCCGGCCCATTGGCAGGACCGGTTCTGGAGACGCTCGCCGGGCCCCTACCCTCGGCGCGCACCGCACGGCTGCGCGGGATTGCCCACCTGGGCCGCGAAATGGATCGCGGCCTGGTGCTGTGGTTTCCCGGACCTCAAAGCTTCACCGGCGAGGACGTAGCGGAATTCCACATTCACGGTGGAAAGGCGATCCGGGAGCTATTGTTCAAGGCCCTGGCCGAGCTTGGCCTGCGCCCGGCCGGGCCGGGCGAATTCTCGCGCCGGGCGGTGGAGCATGGCCGGCTTGACTTGACTCGTGCCGAGGCGATTGCCGATCTGGTGGATGCGGAAACGCCCGCCCAACTCGGCCAGGCGCTGCGGCAATATGATGGGGCGCTTGCCGCGCTTTACGAAGGCTGGCGGGCGGAGCTGATTGGAGGGCTGGCGCGGGCAGAGGCGGCGATAGATTTCGCAGAAGACGGCGTGGGCAACGAAGAGATTGGGCGCGCGCGCGCCACGGCCGGCCGGCTTGCTGCAGCCATGGCAAGCCATCTCGATGACGACCGGCGCGGCGAGGCGCTGCGCGAAGGCCTCAAGCTGGCAATCGTCGGCCCGCCCAATGCCGGCAAAAGCTCGCTGATCAATGCCTTGGCAAGGCGCGAGGCGGCAATCGTCTCGGACGTCCCTGGCACCACCCGCGACGTGATCGAGCTGCGGCTCGATCTGGGCGGCTATCTCGTCCACATCGCCGATACCGCCGGCCTCAGGCAGACCGAAGACGCGGTCGAGGCCGAAGGCGTGCGGCGCGCCCTCGCCCAGGCCCGGGCCAGCGACATGGTGGTGTTCCTGGGCGACGGAACTAGTCCGTATACGGAATATATCGGCCGCGCCGCCGATCTCACGGTCTGGAACAAGAGCGATCTTCCCGGCTATCGCAATCCCGACGGCATGGCGTTGTCGCTTAAGACCGGTCAGGGGTTGGGTGAATTGGTCGTGGCCCTGACAGGCAAGGTGGCAGAGAGGTTGGAGGCGCAAAATGAAGCCCCTGCCCTCACCCGGCCGCGCCATCGTCACGCCCTGAAGGAAGCCTTGGAAAATTTGCGGCAAGCGGGCGCCAACGACCAGGCGCCCGAATTGCTTGCGGAAAATTTGCGCCTCTCGTTGCGCGCGCTGGGCCGCATCACCGGCCGGGTGGATATCGAAGAGGTTCTCGACCAGGTTTTCCAGGGTTTCTGCATCGGCAAGTGAATATTGCCGTTGGCCCATGATGCGCGTATGGGGACGCGCATGTTCGATTTCGACGTCATCGTAATCGGCGGCGGCCATGCCGGCACGGAGGCAGCAGCGGCCTCGGCGAGGGCGGGCGCCAGCACGCTTTTGCTCACCCACAGCCGCAAGACCCTTGGGGAAATGTCCTGCAATCCCGCCATTGGCGGGGTGGGTAAGGGTCATCTGGTGCGCGAGATTGACGCCCTGGACGGCCTAATGGGTCGCGTCGCCGACGAGGCTGGCATCCAGTTTCGGGTCCTGAACCGCAGCAAGGGCCCTGCCGTTCGCGGGCCGCGCGCCCAGGCGGATCGCGCGGTTTATCGCGCTACCATGCGCAAGGCGCTGGACGAGGTGCCGGGGCTGAAAATCCGGGAGGGCGCCGCCGAGGACTTGATCCTGAAGGCAGGTCGCGTGGCGGGCGTCCGGCTGGATGACGGCGGCACGTTGCTATCTGCGGCAGTGGTCTTGACGACCGGCACATTTCTGAACGGGCTGATCCATATTGGGGAAGCGAAAATCCCCGCCGGCCGGATGATGGCTTCGGCGACAGACACGAGCAGGGCGGTCGAGGCTCCCAGCCTGGGTCTTTCCAGGACGCTTTATGGCTTTGGGCTTCCCATGGGACGGCTCAAGACCGGAACTCCGCCGCGGCTCGATGGGCGGACCATCGATTGGGGAGAATTGGAGTCACAAGCGGGCGACGATCCCCCTGAGGCCTTTTCGTTCCTAACCCGGGCCATCGCCGGACCGCAGGTTTTTTGCGCCATCACCCGCACCACACGCGAGACGCACGCGATCATTCGCGCCAATTTGCATCGCGCGCCGATGTACACCGGCCAGATCGCTTCGATCGGACCGCGCTATTGCCCGTCGATCGAAGACAAGGTGACTCGCTTCGCGGACCGCGAAAGTCACCAGATTTTCCTGGAACCGGAGGGACTTAACGACGACACCGTCTATCCCAACGGAATCTCGACCTCGCTTCCCCGAGATGTCCAGGAGGCGATGCTGGCGACCATCCCCGGGCTGGAAAGGACCAGGATTCTGCGGCCCGGCTATGCCATCGAATATGATTTTGTGGATCCGCGGGCGCTGACGGCGGCTTTGGCCGTCAAGGATGTTCAGGGTCTTTTTCTGGCGGGCCAGATCAATGGCACCACGGGATATGAAGAGGCCGCTGCCCAAGGCCTGATGGCAGGCGTCAACGCGGCCCGCGCCGCCGGCGGGCGTGAGCCTTTCATACTGGATCGCTCTCAGGCCTATATCGGGGTTATGATCGACGACCTGGTGACCCGGGGCGTGACCGAGCCATACCGGATGTTTACGTCTCGCGCCGAATACCGGTTGAGCTTGCGCGCGGATAATGCAGACCAGCGGTTGACGCCCCTCGGTGAAGCGGCGGGGATCGTGGGGGTCGGGCGCAGCAAGGCCTTTGCGGCGAAAATGGCCCGCCTGACAGTTTCACGTGAAACAATGGCGGGTCTCAGCCTCACACCTGGCGAGGCGGCTAGGCACGGAATCGCGGTGTGGTACGATGGAACGCGGCGTACGGCCCCGGACCTTCTCAGCCTGCCCCAGGTGGAATTCGGAGATCTCGCCAGGATCTGGCCGGAGCTTGGGAATTTCACACCTGATGTTGTGGAACAGCTTGAGATTGACGCCCGGTATTCCGGCTACCTGGGCCGACAAGGTGCCGACATTCTCGCCTTTCGCAGAGATGAAGCGCGGCTCTTGCCTGCCGGTCTGGATTACCGCGCCATTAACGGGCTTTCGACAGAAGTGCGGGAAAAGCTGGAGACAGTCCGGCCTAACACGTTGGGTCAAGCGAGCCGCATAGAGGGCGTGACATCGGCCGCCCTGACACTGATCCTGGCGAGCCTTAAAGCCGGAAACAGGGCGCGGAGTGCCTGAACCATTTGGTCCGAAGCAATTCGCTGCCCAGACCGGCGTTTCACGTGAAACATTGGCCCATCTCGAAACCATGGCGCAATTGCTCATCTCATGGAACCGCAAGCACAATCTTGTGTCTGCCCGGTCTCTTGACGACCTGTGGCGGCGGCATTTCTGGGATTGCGCGCAAATCGCTCCCCATATCGCGCCGGACGCCCGGACTTTAGTGGATTTCGGCTCCGGGGCAGGCTTTCCCGGCCTGGTGTTGGCGGAAATCCTGAGGGGCAGGGTGGCGATCACCATGTTCGAGGCGACAGCCAAGAAATGCGCCTTTCTGGTGGCGGCGGCCGAGGCCATGACACTTCCGGTGCGGATCAGAAGCGAGCGCATAGAGGATGCGCAACCCCAAGCATACGACGTCGTCACCGCCCGCGCTTGCGCGCCTTTGGCACGCCTGATTGGCTATGCACAGCGTTTTTGCGGTCCGAACACTGTCTGTTTGTTTCTGAAGGGCCGAAATGTTGGGCCGGAATTGACGATAGCCCATAAATCTTGGAAAATGAATGTCCGCCAGATACCGAGCCTGACGGACCCTTCAGGTGTGATATTGGCGTTGAGAGGGCCGACCCTTGAGCGCAGAACCGTCCAAAAAGCCCCGGATTCTGGTGGTCGCTAACCAGAAGGGCGGCGTGGGTAAGACCACAACCGCCATCAATCTGGGCACGGCGCTGGCCGCGGTTGGCGAGTCGACGCTGGTGGTTGACATCGACCCCCAGGGAAACGCTTCCACCGGCCTGGGGGTGGCCAAGTCCCAGCGCAAGGTGTCCATCTACGAGGTGCTGATGGGAGAAGCGAGTCTCGAAGAGGCCATCATCGCTACCCGCATCCCCAAACTCTGCCTGGTTCCGGCGACCGTCGATCTTTCCGGCGCCGAACTCGAACTGATCGACCGGCCCCGGCGCAACTTCATCCTCAAGGAGGCGCTGGCGGAATACTCCGCCCACGGATCAAACGCTTTTTCCTATGTGCTGATCGATTGTCCGCCGTCGCTCACTCTTCTCACCGTCAACGCGATGGCCGCCGCCGATGCGGTGATGGTGCCGCTCCAGTGCGAGTTCTTTGCCCTCGAAGGTCTGAGCCAGCTTCTCAAGACCATCGAACTGGTGCGCGGCGGTCTCAACCCCGCCCTCGAAATCCAGGGCATCGTTCTCACCATGTTCGACAAGCGCAACAAGCTTTCCGACCAGGTGGCGGCGGACGTGCGCCAGAATATGGGCGAGAAGGTGTATGCCACCGTGATTCCCCGCAATGTTCGGATTTCCGAGGCGCCCAGCCATGGCGTCCCGGCGCTGGTCTATGATCTGCGCTGTCCGGGAAGCCAGGCCTATATCAAGCTCGCGGGCGAGCTGATCCAGCGCGAGCGGCTCAGGCACGCCGCATGACCGCCAATCAAGAAAGACCGCGAGGCCTGGGTCGCGGTCTCTCCGCCCTGATCGGCGATGAAGGCAATTTGCGCGGCGAGATGTCGGCCCGGGCGAGCCGCAGCCTGCCGGTGGCATTCCTGAAACCCGGCCGCTTCCAGCCGCGCAAGAGCTTTGCCGGCGAAGCACTCGACGAACTTGCCGCATCCATCAAGGAAAAGGGCGTGCTGACGCCGATCCTGGTGCGGCCGGTGGGAGCGGATAGCTATGAGATCGTGGCCGGCGAACGGCGCTGGCGCGCCGCCCAGATGGCGCATCTCCACGATGTGCCGGTTGTGGTCAAGGAATTGGCCGACGCCGAGGCGCTCGAAATCGCGCTCATCGAGAACATCCAGCGTAGCGATCTCAACGCCCTGGAGGAGGCGGCGGCCTACCAGGAGCTTATGGAACGGTTCGGACGAACCCAGGAGCAGGTGGCCCAGGACGTCGGAAAAAGCCGTTCTCACGTCGCAAACACTGTTCGGCTATTGCGATT
>JBOHKF010000472.1:0-2688 GCA_050729015.1 Rhizomicrobium sp.
CGCCAGGAGGTCCAGGCGCCCGCCAGGCCCAGCGCCGTGTAGCCGCCGAGGGAATGGCCCATCACGCCGATCCGGTCGGAATCGATCGCGTCCCGATAAGGATGCCGGCGAAGGGCGTGATCGAGCAGCGCCTCGATATCGTCGCCGCGGCGGCGTTCGGTTGCGGGCCCCCAGGCCGAAGGATCGGTGAAAGGCTGTTCGGGTTGACGGGCGCCGGCAGCAGCCCAGGCCGTCCTTCTGCCGCGCAAATAGCGTTCGCAGCCTTCGTCCCGGTGATTGGCGGCAAGAACCGCATAGCCGGCCCCGGCCAAGGCCCTGGTAAGGCTCGCCGACTGGTGGGCGCAGCCGCCGAAGCCATGGCTGAACAGGATCAACGGCGCCTTGTGGCGCTCGCGAGATGGCGCCGGCCACCACGCGCGGTAGGTAAGGCCTTCATCCGTGGCGAGAAGCTCGCTTGGGTCGGGCCTGACTCGCCGCGCGGCGCCGGCCGCGGCGAGTACGACCAGGGGAGCGATCGTGGCATGAAGGATGCGATGGAGCACGGCTCGAAAGGAATTGGCGCCCGGTGTTAATCCTTGACGCCGGTGGTGAGTTGCAAGGCATGGAGCGCGCCCCCCATGTGTCCCTTGAGCGCGGCATAGACCATCTGATGCTGCGCCACCCGGCTTTTGCCCTTGAAAGCCGCCGACTTTACGCTGGCGGCAAAGTGATTTTCATCACCGGCCAGATCGCGGACCTCGATCAGGGCCTCCGGAAAGGCCTCCTTGAGATAGGTCTCGATCGCGCTTCTCTTCATCGCCATGGCTTGTCGGTCCTAATTGCTGGAAGGGATCTGCGGTCCCGCCATGAAGCGGGGAAACCAGGATTCATAACTCTCGCGCAAGTCGGAAAGGCTCAGCTTCTCCCCCTCGTCGATGACCAGCCCGTCGCCTGCCGTCTTTCCCAATTCCGTGACCGCGATAAAGCGGTTGCGGGCCTCGGCCACGATCTTCTCGGCTTGCGCGAAGGGCGCGGCAATCAGATAGCGGGCCTGGTCTTCGCCAAAGAAGAAGGCGATCCTGTCGGCGAGCATCGCCTGGCCGATATCGGCGCCGATTCCGGAGGCGAGCGCCATTTCCGCCAGCGCCACCAGAACCCCGCCGTCGGAAACATCATGGACGGTGTCCACCCGGCCGCTTTCGATCAAGGCGCGCACGAAATCGCCATTTTTCCTCTCTGCCGCCAGGTCCACCGGCGGCGCGCTTCCCTCCTCGCGGCCCTCGATCTCGCGCAAATAGATGGATTGACACAAGTGGCCTATGGTCTCGCCGATCAGAATCACGACATCGCCTTGGCGCTTGAAAGGGCTGGTGGCGCGCCTGGCGATGTTCTTGATCAAGCCGACACCGCCGATTGCCGGCGTCGGCAATATGGCCTCGCCGTCGGTCTCGTTGTAGAGCGAGCAATTGCCGCCGATCACCGGAAAGGCGAGGGCCTGCGAGGCGGCGGCGATGCCTTCGATCCCGGCCACGATCTCGCCCATGATTTCCGGCTTTTGCGGATTGCCGTAGTTGAGATTGTCGGTGATCGCAAGGGGAAGGGCACCGGTTGCGGTGAGATTGCGCCAGGCTTCGGCCACCGCCTGCTTGCCGCCTTCGAACGGGTCGGCGCGGCAATAGCGCGGGGTCACATCGGTGGTCATTGCCAGCGCTTTGCCGGTGCCATGCACTCTCACGACCGCGGCATCGCCGCCGGGCGGGGTGACGGTGTCATTCATCACGCTCCGGTCATATTGCTCCCAGACCCAGCGGCGCGATGCCATGTCGGGCGAAGCGAGAATCTTCAAGAGCGACAAAAGCACCGACCGGGCTTTGTCATAGCGGGGCCGGCCGCCGAGGGGAGCGCGCATGACATAGGGCCGTTCATAGAGCGGTGCTTCCCGGGAAAGCGCGCGCACCGGAATGTCGGCTACCACCCGGCCTTGGTGCCTGGCCACAAAATGGTGACTGCCCGTCGTCATCCCGATCACCGCGAAATCCAGTTCCCACTTGCGGAAGATGCTTTCCGCTTCGGCTTCGCGGCCCGGCTTTAGCACCAGCAGCATGCGCTCCTGGCTTTCCGAGAGCAGCATTTCGTAAGCCGTCATGTTGGCTTCCCGCTGGGGCACCTTGTCGAGGTCGAGGTCGATGCCGCTGTCGCCTTTGTCCGCCATCTCGGACGACGACGACGTCAATCCCGCCGCCCCCATGTCCTGGACGGCGACGATCGCATCGGTGGCCATCAATTCCAGGCAGGCTTCCAGGAGAAGCTTTTCGGTGAACGGATCGCCCACCTGCACGGTGGGGCGTTTTTCCTGGCTGTCGGCGCCGAATTCCGCGCTCGCCATGGTCGCGCCGTGGATGCCGTCGCGTCCCGTCTTGGCGCCCACATAGACCACGGGATTGCCTTGGCCCCTCGCGGCGGAAAGAAAAATCCGGTCCTTGCGAGCTACGCCCACGCACATCGCATTGACCAGGATGTTGCCATTGAAGGAACGGTGGAAATTGATTTCGCCGCCCACGGTAGGCACCCCCATGCAATTGCCATAGCCGCCGATGCCTGAGACCACGCCCGACACCAGGTGCCGGGTTTTGGGATGGCCGGGATCGCCGAACCTGAGCGCGTTCATTATCGCGACCGGCCGCGCGCCCATGGTGAAGATATCGCGCA